>CAKZOF010000145.1 GCA_937135995.1 uncultured Pyrinomonas sp. | reverse complement strand
ACTGGCAAGGTACATCGAGTGGTCGCGGCGCGTCGTAGGCACAGAGAGCGAGGTGCTTGCCGTGGCGTCGCTCGTCGATTATTTGGACCATGATCCGGTGCACATCGCTTTCGCTGGCGGGTGCGCGACCATGGACGATCTCGGTCGCATGTTAGCCGCCGAACTGAACGGGCGCGTGCGCATCGTGCGCACCTTCTACACGAAGAAAGATTTCGCTCTGCTCGACATCATCAGTCCGGAAGCGTCCAAAGGGGCTGGGTTGGCCGCAGTGGCCGCCGAGTACGGCGTCGCGCGCGAAGAGGTGATGGCTATCGGCGACAATTTCAACGATCTCGAGATGCTGGAATTTGCCGGCACGGGTGTCGTCATGGGAAATGCGGAGGCGGAGTTGCGCCGCGACGAGCGATTCCATCCGACGGCTTCCAACGACGAAGATGGTGTCGCCCTAGCCATCGAGCGTTTCATCCTGAACGCTCGATGACCCGGCCACGCTTTCACGACGATGCGCGCTCCATTGACCGCGCGGCGAGACTTCGCGAGCGCGTTTTGGCTCGAATCGCCATGACGATCGTCGCTAGTCGCTCGTCGCCCTTCCGGTGGCTTGCGCGTCCGTGATGATGGGAACGTTCTCCATGGTCCGCTCGATCAAGCAATCGACCACGGCGCGCAGGTCTCCCGTTTCGCGATAGACTTGCAGTTGTTCTTCGGCCGAGGTCGCGCGCTCGAGAATGGTGTAGATGTGTTCGATCTCTCGGCGCGAGCCAAGTTCATCGACCACGTCATCGACGAACTGAAGCAGTTCGCAAATCAGGTCGCGCGCTGGGACCTCTTTTTGCTTGCCGAAGTCGATGAGTTTGCCGTCCAGTCCGTAACGCACAGCGCGCCACTTGTTCTCTTGAATGAGCATCCGGCGATAGAGCCGAAAGCCTAAGTTCTGTTCGATCAACTTGTCGAGCTTGGCGACGATGGCCTGAAAGAGCGCAGCGATGGCGATGGTGTCATCGACGCGCGTCGGGATGTCGCAGATACGGAATTCAAGCGTCGGGAAGAACGGATGCGGGCGAATATCCCACCAGATCTTCTTGCCGTTGTCGATGCAGTTGGTGCGGATCAGCAGATCGACGTAGCGCTCGAACGCCGCGTAGGAGTCAAAATGATCAGGGATGTCGGTGCGCGGGGACTTCTTGAAGATCTCCGAACGATAGGACTTGAAGCCGGTGTTGACGCCGAGCCAGAAGGGCGACGAAGTGGAGAGCGTCAACACGTGCGGCAGAAAATACCGCGCTGCGTTCATGATGTGAATAGAGCGCTCGCGGTCCTCGACGCCAACGTGCACGTGAAGCCCGAAGATCAGGAGTGAGCGTGCGACCACCTGAACTTCTTCGACCAGCAACTCGTAGCGTTTGTCTTCGTAGATCTTCTGATCGATCCAATGCGAAAACGGGTGAGTCGAAGCGGCGACGATCGCCAGCCCTTGTTTGCGCGCCAAGTACGAGACGATCGAGCGAAGCCGCGTGATCTCGCGCCGCGCTTCCTGGATGTTTTGGCAGACGCCCGTGCCGACTTCCACCGTCGATTGAATCATCTCGGGCTTGATCTGTTCGCCGAGAAGCATGCGCCCTTCGGCGAGTATCTCGGAGACGTGCGAGCGCAGTTCGCGCGTCGTCGGATCGACGATCTGGAACTCCTCTTCGATGCCAAGGGTGTACTTGCCGAACATGGCCCCCTCTCCCGCGTTTAGCGTCCCGGTCGGATGCCTGAAGTTTACAGGAAATTCAAGCCGATTGCAGCAGAAATTTCTCGCCAGTCCGGGCAGCTTGTGAGCAACTTTTCGCCGAGAAGATGACCGAGGGCGGTCTTCACCGAAAAGATCGGGCTCAGGCGGTCAAAGTGGGCGCTCCAGCGGCAGCGCGACGCATCCTCGAGGACAAGGTGCAGCGTCGCTTTGGCCCGAAAGCGCTCGAAAAAACCAGTGATCGCGCCGCGCTTGGTGGCCCACCGACTTTCGCACAGGTGCGCGTGGTGGCGCGCTCGCCAGAGCAAAGAAGCGCGCGCTGAAAAGGTTGCTCCGACGCCGCCCGTGCCGTACAGATTCTCGACGCTTTGCACCTCGTGCCAGAGGTCGAGGTCGCAGAGCCGCGCGGCGAGAAGGAACAAGCTCGCCCGTTTGTCCAGTGCGAGTTGATCGAAAGCTGTGTGATCGTTGGCGTGCGAGTAGAGTCCGGCGAGCTTGCCAGCGAAGCGGCTGCGTAGCTCCGAGCCAAGCGAGTCCCAGTCAGAGGCGAGCACGCAGCGGAACGATTCGCGCGCGTCGCCGTGAGAACAATGGGCTTGCCAATCGGCAGCATGGTCGCTTCGCTGCGCCGCGGCTGTGCGCTTTCGTCGCGCCATGGAGAACATCGCGACCCTCGTTATCGATCTTGGCTCGACGCGCGGCGAATCGCCTCTTCAATGCGCGCGCGCTGCTCGTTCGTGAGATCGCAGAACTCAACGCCGACGCCGCGTCCCGGATTGCTGTAGACAACTCTGCTGCGGACCACCAGCGGTTCATCTCCGAGCGGAAGGCGCAGCGTGAGCAGCGTGCCTTGGGGCAGCACAGTTTGCGTGTTCATGTAAAGGCCGCCCGCGCTGATGTCCCGTGTGTTCGCTACGCCCGTGCCTTCGTGCCCCTCGAAATAGAGGTCGATGATGAGTCGCGCGCGATCGTGGCGACGCCGTTCGTCTTGAGGTAGATCAGCATCCATGAATCTCACCCCGCGATTTTCAACCGTTTTCTTCGTCGATGATGAAGGTCGGAACCATGCCGCCGCCCGCCGAGACGTTAGCCAGTTCCGTAGAAGACAGGCGCGTGAAGGCCGAACCGACTTTGCCGTTGAACAACAACGGATCGAGATCAACCAACTGTTCGAGAAACTCGACGCGATCCTCGATCAACATGGGAAAGACCTCGCGCGCCGTCGGCACCCGCTCCTGCACCAGATAATCGCCGTTCTCGACGGCCAGTTCGATCGCTCGGTTCCACTGCGCCGGCGTCGAGTCCCACCCGATGAAGATGCCGTGGCCACCGTAATCGTCGTTGGGCTTGAGCACGAGCCTCGCTCGCTCGCGCGCGATGAAGTCGAGCAGATCGATTCGTTCGCCGTGGCGTTCGGTCCAGCCATCGCGCACGCGGCGCGTCCAAGGGATATGGGCGCGGATCGCCTCGTGCTCTTCGCGATCGAAGAGCGCCGCATGGCGTTCGTCCGTGAGCACGGCGAAGAGCGCCTTTTTGTGGATCAACTTCGAGCGAAAACTGTTGACCATGCAGATGGCGCGTGCGCGGTAAGCATCGAGCAATGCCGGCGCTCGCTCGATGATCGGCAGGTACTCGTTGACCAACAGCCTTTTGTAAACGATGTCGATCTCGAATTCGCCGCAGCGCAATCTGCCGTGGCGAAACTCCAACTCTTCCGGCGCACAGATTCGCGCCGGGTAGCCTTCGCGCTCGAAGAAGTCACGGAACAGCTCGAACTCCTTCTGCGTCGGCACGTCTTTCAGATCGACGATGGCGATCTGAGGTGGGCGCGCAGGCTGGTGTCCGAGAAACTCCCGGTAAGCGTCGAGCAGCACGTCGAGCAGCCGCCGTCGGCCGAACATCGGGCGCACACGGTGCTTCGCCGCGAAGCGCTGCATGACGGGCAAACGCGCGAATATCTCGAAGGCCGCGTCGGCGTAAGCGATGCCAGCGGGGCTCTCGCCGTTGAGTTCGACGAAGCTGTACGCTTCTGGCGTCAGAAACGAGTCGAGGCGCGCCGTCGGCGAGACGGCGCGGTAGCCGGGATCGATCCGGACCAGCTCGCGTTCTTTTTCGGTCAGCCCGAGTTCGTCGACCAAGGTTGCATCGGCGATGGCAGCGTCCTTCACCTTCTGAATGGCGCGCCAGATAGTTTCGCACGCGCGCGAGATGCGCGCGAAATCACTCGCCGCGACGAAATGTGGGCGCAGGTAGGGTGACAGCCGCCGTCCGCCGAAGATGAGTCTGGCCCGGTCGAGTTCCGCATCGAGCATGGCGCGCGAGGCATCAGCCAGCGCCGAATCGGCGAGAAGTTCGTGGTAGTCTGCGACGGCTTGCGGCAACATCGGTCGCTCCTCGAGAGTCGTAGATCGACGATTAAGTTAGCACAAAGACGGCTGCTGAGAAATGGCAAACCAGGCACGCGGCGAGGAACTAGAAGAGCAAACGATGTGGCGCGGGAGAGAAACGTTACCACGTCAGGCACGCTTTCGCGCACGATGAGCCGTGGCGCGCGAAATGGCGGTGGAGCTAGCGGCGCAAGCCTTTGCGCAGGGAGATCTCGATCCGTTTCGCGCCGCGACGAATGCCGAGCCGCACCTCCGTCTCCGTCGGACGCAGCAATTTTGCGGTCCAATTTTCGAGCGTCAATGGCTCTCCGTCGAGCGTCTCAATGTAATCTCCGGCGCGGATGCCGGCGCGATCGGCCGCTGCATCGGGCGCTACTTCTAGGACGAGCAGGCCGCGCTCAACGAGACCGAATCGCGCCGCAACCGTCGGTTCGAGCACGAGACCCTGAATGCCGAGTGCGTCGGGGTGCTGTTCGCTTCGGGGGATGGGCGTCTCATTTGTCATGCGCTCTTCCCGGGGCAGCACGAAGCGACCGTCGGCAGAAGGTGTTTTCGACTCAGCCGCGGACGCGGCGCGCTTGACGCGCAACTCTTCGGCGATCTTTTCGACGCGCCAGCGTGGAATCACGCGCGCTTCGTTCTGCTCGATCCGTTCGACAATGCCCAACCAGCGCCCATCCGCGCTCACGGCCACGGCACCGGCAAAGGCTGGGGTCAACTGCTCGGCACGCACGACGACCTCGCCCGAGCGCTCGACTTCGCACAGCCTCCCTTTCGTCGCACCGAACAAAGGGCGCAAACGTTGCGCGTCGCTTTGGACTTGCGTCGGAGCGAGCAGATCAACGGGCGTCGCCGCGTTCTGGTCATTGGATTGGCTCTTTATGGCTTGCCGCAGGGGAGTTACGCGCTCATCTTGTTCGCTCCTCGAGGAAGAGGGAGACCGATCCGTTTCGGAGTCGGTTTGCGCGGAAGAAGCTGGCGGCGCAGGAGATTGACGAGCGGTTTCTTCGGGCTCTTTCGGCGTCGCTCTGTTTGCGCGACGAATAACAACGGTGTGACTGGCAGGCGACGGCGAAGCCGAAAGCTTTCGGTGGCGCATTGGCGGGACGGCGAAGATCGGTTCTTCTGTCTTCAGAAGCGAAAGTCCGGTCTCTTCGTCCACGCCGATGAGTGCGGCGTGGAACTGTGCGCCATCGGGGCGCACCACGAGAAAGTCCGACGCTCGCACCGCCGACCCACCGACGATCGGCGGAAGAGCAAGCTTTTCGGCACGCGCGTTCGGCAGCCGGGCGACCACCGTCTGCCCATCGTCAAGCACACGCCCGGCGACGATGTTGGCGTGCGATGGCTCTTTGGAGAGCAACAGAACAGGAGCGCCGCTTTGTTGCGCCATCCACCATGCGAGGCGCAGCCCGTAGAGCCGATGGATCACGGCGAGCACTTGCGGCGGAGTCTGGTCCAGCTGTTTTACGGCCTGTTCGTGGCGTGCAGAGGCTCGGGGCTGTTGCGCGCGCGCGCTGGCGTGCGCGAGGAGAAGGACGAATAGCAAACACCTGCTCGTTCGCCGCAGAAGCGTCGCGCGGTGCGGAGGATGAAAGATCGTCTGCTCCGCTTTCTTGCCGAGCCTTGTCATGTGATCCACCGGGCCAGTCAGCGACGCGCTCATCACTGCTCCGTGCGCGGTTCAGCCGAGACGATCTTGAGCGCCGCTTCGTCGCCGAAAGAAACGGGTTCGATTCGCACTATCTGAACCTCGCCCGCTTTGTTCAGCAGTTTAGTCTCCAAGGCGTGCGCCACCAGCGGTTCATCCATCGTCTCGACAGCCGGCGCGATCTTGACAGCGAAATCTTCCGCGACGATCTCCGGGCGACGCGATGTCGCTTTCGCTCGAACAGATTGCCGCTTGTGCTTGGCGACCCTTGTCTCCGTTGTTCTGATCAGTGCGACCGGATCTTCGAAAAGGATCGGCGCGCGCTGTTCCTCGATCTGACGCGTCGCGACCGTCTGTTCACCCGCTGCCCAGCGAACGTGCAACAGCAGCGCGGTGGCAACGGATAGAATCGCCAGCGAAGCGAGCACCGTCGCTGGATCGAAAAGGCGCGGCGGGGGCGTGCGCGGACGCGCGACCAGACCGGCGCGCAAACGCAGCTCGAAATCTTTCGGTGCCTCGACGCGCGGTAGCTCGCGGAGCAGCGCGGTCAAAGCCGATCGCTCGGCGTAGAAGGCGCGACACGACGCGCAACGAGAAAGGTGCGCCCGAACGTGCGCGGCGAACGCACGCTTCGGTAACGCCACCTCGATCGCTTCTCTACATCTTCGGCATTCCTTCATGGCCTGCTCATAAATGCGCGCGCAGCTTGCTGCGCAGAAGGGCGCGCGCACGACTGATGCGCGATTTCACCGTCCCTTCGCTGACGCGCAAGATCGCGGCGATCTCTTCATACCCGCGCTCTTCGAGATCGCGCAGGATGAGCGGGACGCGATACTTTTCGGGCAAAGTCGCAATAGCACGTGCTACGGCGCGTTGTCTTTCGGCGGCGATCAACGTCGCGTCGGGCAGCGGTCTGGAATCCGCCGGATCGATCTCGAGCGGCTCGTCGCCTTTTTGCGCCGAACGAAAGATGGAAGTCAGCGAGACGAGCTTGCGCCGTTTGCGGCGGCGCAGTTCGCTGATCGCAAGGTTGGTGGCGATGCGGTAGATGTAGGTCGAAAAGGCGTAGTCCGTGTGGTAACGAGCCAGCGCTCCATAGACGCGCACGAAGGTCTCCTGCGCGATGTCCACCGCCAGATCGTAGTCGTTGGTCAACCGATAGACGTAGTTGGTGATCGGATGGCGATAGCGTCGGACCAACTCGGCAAACGCCGCTTCATCGCCCGCGCGCGTCGCTTCAAGCAGCCGATGGTCCGTGGCTGCGTCGAACGATTGCGAAACGGCGACGAGCAGATCCTCGATGGAAGAGAGGGCACTCATAAAACGGCTCGACCTTGGTTCGTCAGCGATCGGCACAGGCGAGATCGCGGCGGCGATTATACACCACCGAAAATGCTACACGCACGAGCCATCTACGCCGTTCCAAAAAAGGTCGGGACGCATCAGGTCTAGAGACACACCACGAAAAGAATCGCCGCCCGGCGAAACCTCTTCCTCGTCCGACGGGAGACGAGGCGGAGCGCCCGCGCTATCCGCAACTTTACAACTTTAATAGCAACGTCATCACTTTTGTCACCGAAGGGGCCGAGCGCTTGTGCGATGTGCGGCCGCAGCCCCGGCCATCGTGGTAGGGCTTCCGATGCCGATCGAGGGCATCATTTGAGCGAAAGCGGCCTTGCGTTACCGCAGATTACTGTTCGACGGCGATGCGCACGATGTCGGCGAGCGGTAGGCGTTCGACGCGCCCATCGTTTCCGACGATGACGATCTGATTCTGGTCTACGGTGAAACGCCGGACGGCGCGCATCTCGCGTTCGACGCGCGTGCCGTCTCGAAGTTCGAGCACGAGCCGCCCGCTCGCCAGAGGCGCTGGCGGCACGGGAACCGGGCGCGCGGGAGACGTCCGGCGCACGGCTCCACGACGAGGCGCGGGGCGAGATCCTCTGCGCGCTACTGTCTCGCGCGCAGCGTTCTCTGCGCGCGCTGTGGAAGGAGCACGTTCTCCTTCGTTGCGCGCTGCTGTTCGAGGTGATCGTTCATCGGACGGCGGACCGGTCGCCTCGTTCTTCACTTCGCCCTTTTCCGCCACCTCTTTCGTTGCCGTCTTCGTCTTCTCTTCGGTCGCTTTCTCGGCGCTGCGTTCCGCAGGCGCGCCCGCGATGCGCGCGCCCGTCGCCGTGCGCAGTTCGCCAGCTGGTGGAGGAGCAACAGGAAGCGGCGTTTCGGCCACGTCGGGCGCATTCAGTTCAGGCGCGAAAGTTCCGCCGAAGCGTATGCGATAAGTGCCAGTCACATCGACCGTAGCACGCGCTTCA
>CAKZOF010000144.1 GCA_937135995.1 uncultured Pyrinomonas sp. | reverse complement strand
ACGGACGCCCCAACTGGCGAGGTTGAAAAAGGCACCGAGGCTAGCGATCCAGATGCCAGTGCGTTGCATGAAGCGTGACGGCGCGTAAATGTCTGTCAGCAGAAAGGCCGCCGATGTGACGTAGCAGGCGAGCGCCAACACGATCAACGCGCCATCGGTCGGAAAGCTTTGTTTGCCCAGTTCGAGCCGCGCCAGCGAGAGCACGACGGCGCCAATGATCGGCAACGTGGCCGGAAGATACGAACGCCACGACCCAGCCACAGAGGGCGCCTCCATGCTCTTGGCGATGAAGTTCTCTTTGATTACCTCGCTCATGATCCTCTCCTCTTCAGCTCTTTTTCGCCCCCTTCTTGGGAGAGAAGTTTATTTCGTCCGTGTTCTGGCCAAGCGTTTGCACGAGACGCTTGAACCGCTCCTCGAACCCGAGTTGGTTGCGATTTGTGTGGCCAGCGATCGTCACAGCATAGCTTTGCGTTCCATCTGGTTCGACCAGCGCCCAGACGCGCTGGTGCGAGAAGAAGAAGACGAGCGCCAGCGTCAGCGTGAGTAGCGCAAACCCCGCGTAGACGACGCGCGCGCCCGGATCGTACTGAATCGAAAGGACGTGCGCGAGCGGCACCTTCTCGAAATCGAGAAGCTGGAAGCGGTAGCCGCCAACCGGCCCGGCCACGGGCGCTTCCGTGGGCAGCGCGCGCGCGAAAGCGAATGCCACGTGTTCTTGACCGAGCGGCGTGGTGATCTTCAGTTGCGCCGCTGGGTTGTTGTATTCGCCGGATGCCGTGTCCGGACGCCCGTTGATCATCCGAAAGTCTGGGAAAAACTGGACGTAATCAAGACGCGTGCCGTCGGGCAACGACGCCGACCCGTTGCGCGGGATCACCACCGTATGTGTCGTGCCGTCGGTCGCAGTCGCTTGCACGGTCACTTGGCGTGCGTTACCGATCGAGATGAAACTCGCTTGAAAGAACCTGTAGCCGCGATAGTCGTGCGGATTGTTCAGGTGGACCAGCGCTTCGTGCGTCCCGTGCTCGTCGTGAATCCTGATGCGCGTCAACCAATCGATGGTGTTGTTCGGAAGGATCGAACCTTCTTTGTGAATCAGTTTCTGTTGAATGTCCACGCACTCGACGGTGAAGGGAAGGCGAATGCCGACACGCTTGATTTGATTGAGTTCGAAGCGCGGCTCCGACATCACCGATGATGACAGTCCCGGCGCCAATTCCATCAGTCCATTGCGGCCGAGTTGCGCCGTCATGAACCCGCCGAAGAAGATGGTCAGCAAGGCTAAGTGAACGGCATAGGCGCCCAGCCGATTCCACGCGCCGCGCTCGGCGAAGACAAACGTCTGCTGCCCCTTAGCGGTGATGGTCGGCTTCAATCCGACGCGCCGGCACGCCTCGGCAATGCGCACGGCGATCTCGTGCGCGCTCTCGCTGCTCACGCGAAAGGTCACGTTCGGTCGTTGCGAGCGCAAGTAAGCTGGCGCGACCGTCCTTTTGGGACTTTTGATGTAAGCCCACGCGCCGGGGAAGCGCTCGATCGAGGCGAGCGTGATGTTGAGCGAAAGCAGCAGCAGCAGCGCGTTGAAGTACCACGTGTGGTAGATGTCGAAGAAGCCGAGCGCGCCGTAGAGCACGCGCTGCGCTGGCGTCAATTTCGCGTAGTACTCGGCAAAACCATCGACGTTCTGCTGCATGACGAGCATGCCTATCATGCAAACGATGACCAGCAGGACGAGCAGGGCGATGCCGAAGCGCACCGAGCTGAGCAGTTTCAGGGTGCGCTCAAGCAGACGCGTGAAAAACGGCACACGCACCGCATGACCGACGGCGGCTTGTTCTTTCGTCTCCGTGACGGCTGACATCTGCGTTGGTTCCTCGCTCCGTCGCTGCCCGCGTCACTCGGCGATGGTGGACGAGCAGCGCGCAGTAAAACTTTCGTTATACCAGCTTGATGACGCTTCCGAAGATAAGCCTAGCGTGTAATCATAACCGAGAGCGCGTCGCTTTGTCATCCCGTTGCGGCTTCGCGTGCCGATTATCTCGACGAATCAATAGAAGAAGGCGCGCTTATCTGCAGAGTGTGTGCACGCCCTGAAGCGAGCGCGCCTCTTGCAGACGTTCGCGCTGCTGGAGGGCATTCAGGTGACGCACTGGAGAAGGGCGCTGTGCGGGCGTTCAGCAAGCGCGACAGAAATTTTAAATTCGCGTGACAGCCTATTCTGCTTGAGCGACTTCTTGCAGCGCGCAAGACGGGAGTAAAATGGCCGTCGAGTGAATCCCCGGTCGCAGACGTGAGCGGTTCATCCGACAAGCGAGAAAGGGCCTTCGATGCCTACGACAGTGAAAGACGTGACGATCACCAAGACGGAAAAAACCACGGTTCGCCCGCGCGGTTTCGGCATCAACGGCAACGGTCACCGAAGCAATGGCTTTCGCGGCGGCGGAGGCGGCGGCGATGATGGCCGCCGCGACGACGCGGCACACGATCGGCGTCCGATCAGATACAAGTTCGGATTGGTCATCGGTCTTGTCGCCATTACGATGACTTTCGGCGCATTGGCCGGAGCCTTCGTCTTTCGGCTGGCGACGAATCACGATTGGCGACCGATCAAGATGCCGTCGATCCTGTGGGCCAGCACTGCGTTGATCGTCGCGAGCAGTTTGACGCTGGAAGCGGCGCGCCGCGCGGGCGCGCCGCCGAAGGGGATCGCCGGGGCGATCAGTGCATCGGCGCGGCGGCCTGTGCCCCGCGGGGGATGCGGATGCTCTCCACCATGTCCTGCACATCCGCAGGGGGCGCCTTGGTGACGGCCGAGACCCCATAGGCCACGGCGAAGTTCAGCAAGGCCCCGACCGAGCCGATCGCTGTCGGCGCAATGCCGAAGATGTGGTTCTCGGGGGTGTTTTCCAGCCAGTTGGTGCCGGGGATGAAGAACCAGCCCAGATAGGTGAAGATATAGAGGCAGGTGAAGACGAGGCCCGCCAGCATCCCGGCGATCGCCCCCTCGCTGGTGATCCGCTTGGAGAAGATCCCCATCATCAGCGCCGGGAAGATCGTCGCCGCGGCGAGCGAGCCGCACAGATGGACGAGGCGCACGAGATCCACGTTCTCGGGCTCGCCCGTACCATAACGCAGGAAGCCCGCCACGATCCCCGCCGCGACCACCACCGCGAGGTCCGCGGTGCGCGCGAGCCCGGCCACGACCGGCCGGGTCAAGAGCCGCTCGCCGCGTCCCCACCGTACCGGTCCGGCTGGGATCAGCGATCCGAGTTGTATTCGGCTCGTGCTCACCGGTGCCCCTCTCTCCTTCGCGCACCGGCGAGGCACGATGACGCGGCTCTCACCGAGGCGCACAACCTGAGGTAGCCGACGTGCGACGCTGCACAGCTTATCCGAGAGGGGTCCCGGCGAGCAACGAGAAATTGTAAAAGATGCCTTGCCGATCGCGTTTAGGTGGAGACCGGCGCCGTCGCCGGAGCTCAGCCGCCCGCCAGGCGCCGCGCACGGTGCTCCGCGTGCCAGGCCCAGGCGGTCTCGAGTATCCGCTCGAGACCCATGGGCTCGGCCGGCAGAAGGCCGAGTTCGCGCAGGGCGCGGGCCATGCGGTAGACGACCTTGTTGTGCATGGTGCCGCCGCCGAGCGGGTGGGGGTGGAGCACGAGGGCGGCGGCTCGCGGCTCGCCCGCGCCGGGCTCTTCGAGCAGAGCCTCGAGGCGTCCGGCGGGACCGGCCAGGAACAGGGTCTCCATGCGGCGCGTCATGGTCAGTTCGTGCGGTAGTTGGTGAACTGCATGTCGATGCCGAAGTCCCGCTGGCGCAGCATGGCGATGATTTCCTGCAGCGTGTCGCGGTCCTTG
>CAKZOF010000143.1 GCA_937135995.1 uncultured Pyrinomonas sp. | reverse complement strand
AGCGGCACTTTGAACGGGCGGTGGAGAGTCGGGTTCGTGTAGCGCATGATGATCACGCCGAGCGAAACGATAACGAAAGCGAAGAGCGTGCCGATGCTTACCAGTTCGCCCAAGATACTGATGTTAACGAACCCGGCCATGGTCGCGACGATGGCGCCCGTGATCAGCGTTGTGACGTACGGCGTGCGGAAGCGTGGATGCACTTTAGAGGCCCACTTCGGCAGCAATCCATCGCGCGACATCGAGTAGAAGATGCGCGGCTGGCCCATGACCATGACGACCATGGTCGAACTCAATCCCATTACGGCCCCCACTTTAACGATGGTCGGGAAAGTGGCGAGAAGCGGCGCGAAGAACGAGCCGGTCGCTTGCGCTTGCCGGTAGGCAGCATCGATCGCCACGGCGATGGGTGCTGGCACGCTCAACTCCTTGTACGGGACCAGTCCGACCATGACGAAAGAGACGAGCACGTAGAGCACCGTACAGATGGCCAAACTCCCGATGATGCCGATGGGCATGTCGCGCGCCGGATTTTTCGCCTCTTGTGCAGCCGTCGAAACGGCATCGAAACCGATGTAGGCGAAGAAGATCACTGCTGCGCCCGTCAGGATGCCGCTCCATCCGTAAGCGCCGAAGACTGGGTTGCCGTTCGGGTCGAGCGCCGGCGGCGGGATGAAAGGCTCGAAGTTCGCCATGTTGACAAATCCGATGCCGGCGACGATGAAGAGCACGACCACCGAGGTCTTGACGATGACGATAAGGGAATTGAAATTGGCTGATTCCTTGATGCCTTTGACCAACAGCAACGTGACGAAGATGGAGATCAAAAAGGCTGGCAGATTGAAGATGGCCGTCACTTCGCCTGTAGCGGTTTTGACCACCGTTCCAGGAGCGGCGCTCAAGGCGGCGGGGAATTGAATGCCGAAATCTTTGAGCAGACTGACGACGTAGCCGGACCAACCGACAGCGACCGTGGCGGCGCCGAAGGCGTACTCCAAGATCAAGTCCCATCCGATGATCCACGCGACGAACTCGCCAAGCGTCGCGTACCCGTAGGCGTAGGCCGAACCGGAGATCGGCACCGTCGAAGCGAACTCCGAGTAACAGAACGCGGCGAGTGCACTGACCACGCCCGCCAATACCATCGACAAGACGACGGCTGGACCGGCGTGTTCGGCCGCAGCCTTGCCCGTGAGCACGAAGATGCCCGTGCCGATGATCGCCCCGATGCCGAGCATCGTGAGACTGACCGGGCCGAGCGCGCGGCGCAGCGTATGTTCGCCTGTCTCCTGCGCTTCGGCGATGATCCTATCTACTGGCTTTGTCGCAAGTAACGACATGAAACCTCCTCAAAGTCTCGGTGTACGAAGATCATAGATTGCCATCCCGACGGCGGCCGAGCGCTCATCCCCTCACTGCTCGACCAATTCCGGCTCCTCCTCGAAGGCCGTGCGGGGCGCGACGCCGCGCCGCTGCGCCGCGCGACGCCAGAGGAAATAGACCGGAATGCCCGTCAACACGATGAGCAGCCCTGGCCACGTCGTCGCCGTCTGGTAGATGAAGAGCACCACGACGATGATGCCGGCGCCGACGATGTAGAGCATCGGGACCAGCGGATAACCAAAAGCCTTGTACGGGCGCTTAGCTTCCGGGCGCGCGGCGCGCAGGCGAAAGATGCCGTAGATCGTCAAGATGTAGAAGATGAGCGCCGCCGAGATGACGTAAGTCAGAAGGTTGTTGTAGAGGCTACCGTAACGCAAGGCTCCGGTGGCATCCGTCCCCATGATCGTGCGCGGCAGGACGAGCAAAGCCGCCCAGACGCCTTGGATCACTAGCCCCCAAGCCGGTACGTGGTGTTTGTTCAACCTCCCTGCCGACTCGAAGAACAACCCGTCGCGTGCCATCGCGTAGTAGGCGCGCGCGCCCGCCAGAATCAGCCCGTTGTTACACCCGAAGGTCGAGATCATGATCGCCACGGCCATGATCGCAGCGCCGTAGCCCGGAAAGATGACGTCGGCGGTGGCCGAAGCGACGCGGTCGTTGGATACGGTCTGAATCGTCTCGAACGGCAACGTGACGAGATAGGCGACGTTGGCGAGAAGATAGAGACCGATCACCAGAACAGTGCCAATAGCGAGCGAGAGCGGGATGTTGCGACGCGGGTTTTTGACTTCGCCGGCCGTGAAGGTGATGTTGTTCCACGCGTCGGCGCTGAAGAGCGAATTGGTCTGGGCGACGCAGATGGCGACGAACAGGCCGAAGGCAGTCGCCGCGGTCAACCCGCTGCCCACTTCCTGCAACTGGCCGCGCACGGTCCACAGATCGCCGAAGTTGCTGCTCACGGCAGCATCGTTCCAACCGACCAAGATGCCAAGTACGATGAGCGCGATGAGCGCGCCAGTTTTGGCAAAGGTGAAGACGTTTTGCACTAGCTTGCCGAGCTGCAAGCCGCGCGTGTTCATCCACGTCAACAGCGCGATCATCAGCAACCCGATCAATTGCGCCGTCGAGAGCGAGACAGCGTAACTATCGGACAGGCGGACGGGTGCGATGAGGTAGTTGCTCTCCGAAATCGCGGGCCAAAGGACGCCGAGGTATTTGGCGAAACCGACGGCGACGGCGGCAATGGTCCCTGTTTGAATCACCAGAAACAGGGTCCAGCCGTAAAGAAAGCCCCACAGGGGCGAGTAAGCTTCGCGCAGGTAGACGTATTGCCCACCTGCTTTGGGCATCATCGCCGCCAACTCGCCGTAAGAGAGCGCTGCGGTGATCGTGAGCAACCCAGTGATGATCCAGACGACAAGCAACCAACCGGGCGCTCCCGTCTGCCGGGCGATGTCAGCCGAGACGATGAAGATGCCGGAGCCAATCATCGAACCGGCGACGATCATGGTCGCATCGAGCAATCCGAGTCCGCGCACGAACCCTGTGGCGGGCGATTTCGTCTCTTTGTTCATCAACCGTTCCTCGAAACAAGCGTGGCGCTTTCAGGACCGACTGGCGAAAGGTGCACACCATCGTGCACGGAACAGGCCGTTCGACTTGCAGCAACAGCCTGCGTGCTTCGAGAAGAAAATGGTTGGAATGGAACGTTTTCGAACTCCGCCAACAGTCCCATCGTCGCAGACGATCCGGAATCGCTCCGTTGACGCCCGTCACGAAAAGGCCGCATGTCGGGCGATTATATCCATTCTCGGCGCGTTGTCGAGAGCCGAAAAGCGGGTTCTCCCGGCCCGCGCGCTTTTCGCGCGGACCGCCGCCGATGCGCCGAAGACTCGCTCGAACCGTCGCTCCCGGACGAACTCACAGCCGAAACATTGCCGCTCGCATGAAGCAAGCGCGCACCGAGCTTCGATCTGCCGAAAATCCCGCCAGCCGGTACGGAGATTGCTGTGTGCGAACGAGCAACACAACCGAGCAGCGTACAGTAAGGTCAAAGAGGTCGCGGGCAAAGCGATAGAGGACTGGTCGCTCGAGCGCGAAGGAGAACGCGAAAACGATGCTCGTCCGCAAACGCGTACTCAAAAGCCGTCGTGGATAACGCCCGCCTCGTCTATCAGCCGCGAAGACGATGCCCGTCCGCAAATGCGTACTCAAAGCAGTGGGAACTTTGCGCTATGCGATGAGCCTTCCGGCGGCAAATACCACATGGGTGTTGATTCGCTGCGCATCTTACGTCAAAATCTGAAGGTCGCGCGCGGCTTCGTCCCGATGAACGGTGAAGAGATGTGGGAGTTGCGTCCGCGCTGCCGTCGCGACGCAGCCGATGGGCAATTCGGACTCCACAAAACGGCGAAACTCTTCGACAGTCCGCCGGGACGCGGACAGCACGGTTTCCCGAGCGTGAGAGAGCTGGCTGCTTGACCCGGAACCGAGGTTTTGCGCGAGCAGATTCGTGTCGATCGGGCGATCAAGGACGACCGGCCACGGCGAAGCATCCCCGTCAACCACCCACGGCTCGCGCGCCGGAGGGTCCCGGCGGTGGACAGTTTAGTGGGAGGCACCGCATGCGAAGTCGAAACTCGGACGCGCTGCCCGCAAAAGCTGCTCTCGCCCGATGACGTTTGAGATCGGGATTCTGGTGGCCCTGTCGGTGGCGCGATGAATCGAAGAACAACGCTTGGAAGGATGGAAAATGGAACGCGATGAACTCTGTTCGAGCGATATGTCGGCAGAAGAGTTCCGCCGCTGCGGTCATGAGTTGATCGATTGGATCAGCCAGTACCTAAACACGCTCGACCAAAGACCTGTTCTCCCGCCGATCAAACCCGGCGAACTCAAAGAGCAGCTTCCGCCCACAGCTCCTGAAGAGGGCGAACCGATGGCGAAGATCATCGCCGATGTGGACCGCCTGATCGCACCCAATCTCACGCACTGGAGCCATCCGGCCTTTTTCGCCTACTTTGCCATCTCGACCTCTGCACCGGGCATCTTCGGTGAACTGCTGAGCGCAGCGTTCAACGTCAACGGCATGCTGTGGCGTACGGCCCCTGCAGCCGTGGAACTCGAAGAGGTCGCGCTCGGGTGGCTGCGCGAACTGCTGGGCCTTCCGCCGTGTTTCGAAGGCATCATCTACGACACGGCCTCTATCTCGACTTTGCACGCGCTGGCGGCAGCGCGCGAGAGCTTGGGGCTGCGCGTGCGTGAAGAAGGATTGGCTGGCCGCGCCGATCTTCCGTTGTTGTGCGTCTACGTGTCCGAACAGGCTCACTCGTCCGTGGAAAAGAGCGTCATCGCGCTCGGACTAGGACAGCGAGCTTTGCGTCGTATTCCGACCGACGAGCAGTTCCGCATGGACGTCGGTGCGCTCGAAAGAGCCATCCGCGAGGACCAACGAGCCGGACGACTCCCGTGCGCAGTGGTCGCCACGCTCGGCACCACTTCGACGACGAGCCTCGATCCGGTGGCCGACATCGCCGAACTTTGTCGCGCACACTCGATTTGGCTCCACGTCGATGCAGCCTACGCCGGCGCAGCAGCCA
>CAKZOF010000142.1 GCA_937135995.1 uncultured Pyrinomonas sp. | reverse complement strand
CTTCCGCCAGAAAGATACCTTTGTAATCCACTGGGTGATCCTGTACCTCTCGTGCTTGTGCGGGCGCAATATCCCAACCAAGCGCATCCAGTTTGCCCTCCTTTAGTGCTTTCAGTGCTTTGCTTTCATCGCGGTGAATCTCCAGGATAATGGTATTGATGAGCGGTTGACTAGCGTGA
Organism: uncultured Pyrinomonas sp.; assembly: GCA_937135995.1. Taxonomy (GTDB): domain Bacteria; phylum Acidobacteriota; class Blastocatellia; order Pyrinomonadales; family Pyrinomonadaceae; genus Pyrinomonas. The sequence continues at coordinate 4,628 of CAKZOF010000142.1, read as the reverse complement.
TGTAACCCTGTATTGCGCAGGACCAATTGCTTTTCCGGTGCATACTCTACTAGGCGAAAGGGGCCAGTGCCTATAGGATGGTCAAGATTGACATATTGAGATGGATCATCCACACTTTTCCATAGCGTGGCTGGAACGATGTAGAATCCTGTACCGAGTAAACGCGTTACATTGGGCCATGAGGAGAATAAGGTGAATTCCACCTCCGTAGGACTAATGGCTTCTGCATGATGGACGAGAGCACGGGCACCTCGACGTCCAGCTCTTTGGCCTTGTAGGTTATGGCCCTTAAATCCTTCGGCAGACACGAGCCGCCAAAGGCGAAACCCGGCTTCAAGTAGTAAGGCGAAAGATTGAGCTTCGTATCTCGACAGAAGATCTCCATCACCTCGTGACTGTCGATGCCGAGCGCTTTGCAGATGTTGCCGATCTCGTTGGCGAAACTGACCTTGAGCGCATGAAAACAGTTGCACGCATATTTGACCATCTCCGCCGACTTGATGCTCGTGACGAAAAGTGGCGCCTCGATGCGCGCGTAAAGACGACCGACCATGCGCGCCGTCTCTTCGTCGTCGGCCCCGATGAGCGTAAAAGGCGGTGAGTAGAAGTCTGCGAGCGAGGATCCTTCGCGTAAAAACTCCGGGTTGATGCAGATCCCGATGTCACGCCCGACCTTTTTTCCGGAGTAGATTTCCAACGTCGGGACGACCACGCCCTCGATGGTTCCGGGAAGCATCGTGCTGCGGATGACGACCGTGTGCGGACGCGATTTGCCTTCGATGGCGGCTCCGATCTCCTCGCAGACGCGCTTGACGTAGGTCAAATTCAAGCTGCCGTTCGGCGCGCTCGGCGTTCCGACGCAGACGAGCGAAACGTCGGAGCTTTCGATCGCTTCTTTCGCTGCCGTCGTCGCTCGCAAGCGTCCGGCGGCAACCACCTCGGCGATCAACTCGTCCATGCCAGGCTCGACGATGGGGCTACGGCCGTCGTTGATAATTTCGACTTTGGTCGGATTGACATCGACGCCGACGACTTCATGCCCTTCCTTGGCGAAACAAGCCGCCGAGACGCAACCGACGTAGCCAAGTCCGAACACACTCAGTCTCATTCGTTGATTCCCCTTATTGAAAATCTGTACAAAATCGAACGGGCAAGATTAAAATCCTCTGTGGCCGAAGCTACCTTGCGAAGACGTTCTGCGATGCCTTGCGATGGCTTCCCCTGACAGGAGAAAAAGCGATGATCCGCTCCATAGCGCTCGCCGTAGCGCGCAAAATACCAACACCGATCAAAGATCTCATCCATCACAATCGCCACTTAGATCGGCTGGCGCGGCGCGCTTTTTCGCTGCTGGCTCGCGCCGATTCAGAGATCGTCCACATCGAATCCGGCCCGATGGCCGGGTTGCGCTTGGCGATCAGCGAACATACATCACACGCCCACATCAGCGGAACGTACGAACTTGAGACTCAAATAGCGATCGCAAGGCTCGTCAAGCCCGGTTTCGTCTGCTATGACATAGGCGCGAGCATCGGCTATCTCTCGCTATTGATGGCTCGTCGCGCGAGCCACGTTTACGCCTTCGAACCCGCCCCACATGCTGCCGCGGAGATCGAGCGGCAGGCGGCAACCAACGGCTTTTCAAACATCAGCATCATTCGCCACCCCGTGAGCGATCAAAAGCGTTCGGTGACTTTCGCCATCACGGACGTAGCATACGGATCGGCAATCGCCCGTGGCGACACCAAGTGGCCCACCATTCAGGTTGAGACGCTCACTTTAGACAGCTTCATCAAAGATCATCCGGCGCCCGATTTCATCAAGATCGATGTCGAAGGCGAAGAGGGACGGGTGCTCGCTGGGGCGCGCGAACTTCTCCTCCATAAACGCCCGATCATCTGCTGCGAAATTCATAACGAAGAGGCCGCACATGACGTGCAAGAGATCCTCTCGCAAAACTCCTACGATGTAACCGATCTAAAAGGCAATTCTTTTCAACTGAAAGGCGCCATCGTTCCCGGAGAACTTCAGATCATCGCCTTGCCGCGTTGATCATCAAACTAGAATCACCTCGCTTCATGATGACCGTGCGCGACCCTCTAGAACCGCTTGCCTGATCTTCAAGTACGCATCTCCGCCGAGCATCTTCAGTCCCTTCTTCAGATTCCAGATCGCATATTGACTCATGCGCGGAAGCCGCTCTCCCCGTGCAAGGCGCGCGACCGCAGGGGCCGAGGTCCATCTTTGCACCGTGTAGCGCCCGAACAGAAGGCAACCATCCACCGACCATGTTCGCGCGACCGGCTCCGACGTGAAAAGGTATCTGATCCCGGCACGCGCCGCTTCTTCGGCGACGCGCCGCGAATACTGCCCGCCGGGAATGGAAGCGACACGAACGGGCTCGCCGATGATCGCCGCAAGCTCGCTGACGCTTCGCTCCCACTCCTCACGCATCCTAGACGGAGCCAAGCTCGCCATGCGCAACGGATGCGAGGCCGAATGCGACCCGACGACGTGTCCGCGCTCATGGAGCCGACGGACCTCCTCGCGTTTAAGAAATGTCGAATGGCCGATGAAATCCGTAGCAACGAGAAAATGGCCGCGCCAGCCGTGTGCTTCCAGCATATCCGCAGCCAACAGCGCGCCTCGTCCGCCATCGTCGAAGGTCAAAAGGACGGGGAAGGAGTCGGATGTCACCTCATTTAATCGTAACACGATAGCTATGCTATCCGATCGCGCCCGCGCCAGCGCCGCCAGATGTTCTTGGAAATCTCGTTGGGTGGTTTTGTAAAGGTCAGCATCTGCGCCTGAAAAACCGCTCCCGTCGAACGCTTCCTCTTCCACGATGTCATGGTACATGAGCGATATTACACGCATTTCGCGATGTGAACTCCGCAAAGATCACTGACTCGGTGTTCGACTCTGGACGAGACCTCGCTTTGCTCGGCGTTTGATCCGTAAATACCGGCTCAGCCAAGGCTGCCCCCAAGTTGCAGACTCCCTGCCTTTGGTCTCCAGCGGGACGGCTTCGCCCCGGTAGATTTCGAGCAGTTTGTCGCGGATCGCCGGCAGGTTGTCCAACACGACGCGATACTGAATGACGACATGTGACTCGCGCGCGGCATCGTAATCGTACCCGTAATAACCGTAGACCGGCCCCGTGTCAACGCCCTTGTCAATGCGTAGGAGCGTCATCCCGACCTTGTCCGTGTCGCCGTTGGCCAGCGCCCAGAAGCATCCATGAGCGTTTCGGTACTCCGGACAGATCCCCGGATGCATGACGAAAGTGCCGCAACGCGGGATGGAAAAGATGTTTTCCTTGAGCAGGGTCTTGCAGCGCGCGATCATGACGTCAGGCGCTCGGTCGCGTATGAACTGTTCGGCTTCCGGAGAGTTAGGGCTATGAGTGAAAAGAACCGGAACCTCTGGCAGAGTGGGATACTGCGTGCGCAAGCTCTTCAACCGGTTCTCTTCCCAAGCTCGATCACGGGCAGCGAGGAACATTCTGTAGTACGCACGAAAAGCCAGCACGTCCAAGAAACGCACCGGCCCAACGCGCTTCATCTCGCGCTTGATGCGCCGCCACATGCGTTGCGGCTTCTCGCGCAGCACGATGATGCCGACTAGATCGGAAAACGAAGCGAGCCAGCGCGCCAAACCTTCGCGATCCAGCTCCGCCCCTTCGTGACAGATGAGGAGCGTCCTCATCGTGCTCTTCTGGCACTGCTCTTCGCTCATATCGGTTTGAGATCAAACGGTCAACATCAAGCGATTGGGATCTCTAGCCTTTGCGCGCCACTCATCTTGAGGCGAATGGCCTCTTCGCAAATGGCAGCGAAACGCGCAGCGACGCGCCCCCAACCGAAATTCTCCCTCACGGTTCGAGCCGCCCTTGTACCTAGTTCGCGCGCCAACGCTCGATCTTCGAGCACACGCACGACGGCGTCGGCGAAACTCTGTGGATCATCGGCCAACAGCAATTCCACACGGTCACGCACGGGTAGCCCTTCAGCCCCGACGGTAGTCGAAACGACAGGTTTTTCCATCGCCATCGCTTCGTAGATCTTCAACCTCGTCCCGCCGCCGATGCGAATCGGGACGACGTAAGCGGCAGCCCGTTCGATGTACGGACGCACGTCGTCTACGCGCCCTGTGACGACGATGGCAGGATCACGCTCGCTCAGTTCGAGCAAGCTCGGGAAAGGGTTTCTCCCGACGACCGTTAATGTAACTTGCGGCACGCGCTCGCGTATGCGCGGCATGATCTCCGCGACGAAAAATCTGATCGCGTCTTCGTTCGGCAACCAATCCATCGATCCCGTGAAGACTAAACCGAACGGATCGGGCGACACATTGCCGCTCGGACGGAAATACTCAACATCGACGCCCGTCGGCACGTCGAAGACGCTCTCGATCCCATATTCCCGCCTCATCTGTTCAGCATCTTCGCGCGACACGGCAACGACGCAATCGAACCGGCGACAGGCATCGCGTTCGAACCGTCGCGTTTTGCGCCACTGATCACGCAAGTACAATCGTTTCGCCGGATTCTTCTGCACTTCGTAATGCCTCTTCCAGATCATCGCCTCGACGTTGTGTTGAAAGAGGACCGAAGGGCAAGAGAGGCA
>CAKZOF010000141.1 GCA_937135995.1 uncultured Pyrinomonas sp. | reverse complement strand
CTTTGGCGGGCGCGTTGTTCGCGTCGGAAGAAGCTCTGCTCGCCGTCAGCGAGTCGCTGACGGCATCGGGCTGGCGAAGCGGTTTGGTCTCGACGACCATTTCGCGCCGTCCATCGCTCCACCGCTTCTCGCGGCGGAAAACGAGCCGATTCTCTTCGACGGCGACTAATTGACCATCGAAGAAGACCTCGCCCGGATAGACGACATAAGAGAGCTTGATCGGAGTCGCTTCGACCATCGCAGCGTATCCGCGGGGCGTACGAAAGATGCCGACCACTTGAAGTTCGCTCAACAGGAAAGCGGTGGTCGGCTTCGGCGCGGGTTGCTGCGCGTTGATCGCGGCTAATTTGCGCGCCTTGTAATCGTCGATGCGCTTTTGCAGCGCGGGCGGTTCGACGACGACGGGCACGCGCTTGGCCAAGCGTTCGACTGTTCGCGGCTTGTAGCGCGCGAACGGGTCGCGCGACGTGGACCGGTAAACGGAGCTGGCCTGCTGCGCCGCCGCTTCGACGACGAAGCCTCCTGACAAGCAGAGCGCCAGCAGGGCTGAAACGAGCAGATCGTTCTTCATCTTGAAACTTCCCTCCTCTTCGGGAGACTCACTGCGCCGTCGGCGTCGGTTGCGCCGCCGGGCGCGGTTGTGACGTGGAAGCAGCTTGCTGCAACCGCTCGGGCGACACGTAGTAAGCGGTCAACAGGAACTGCGCGTCGATGGTGCGCGCCGAACCCTGTTCAGGCGCCGACAAGATGCGAAAATCGGTGATCGAAACGATGCGATGGTAGGTCGCCATGTCGGCGAAGAATTGTCCAAGGCTGTTGTAGCTACCCGAGACTTCGACCTCGATGGGTTTGCCCGAGTAGAAGTCCTGATTGACGTCCTCTTTGGGCGTGAACCGACGCACCACCAACCGCCCGCGCGCGTTGCGCAACAGCCCATCCAAAATGTTGGTCAACTCGCGCTGTTCGGGAAGCAGTGCCTTGAGGTCTTCGTAATCGGCCATGACGCGCGCGTAGGCGGCGCGAAACTCGTTGATGTGCTGCATGG
>CAKZOF010000140.1 GCA_937135995.1 uncultured Pyrinomonas sp. | reverse complement strand
ACGCCTACGCCGCGAACCCCAACGCCATCCCCGACCGCTGCGCCGACGGGGGCACGGGCGTCTTCTCGAACACCGCGCCGAACGTGACGCTCTTCTCGTCCGGCTTCCGCCCGCAGCGCACCGTGCGCGGCAACCTGTCGTGGAACGGCAGCGTGCTCGACGCGCGCTTCATGGTCGGTCGGGCGCTCGGCAACGTCGGGCGCACGGTCTTTTACACCGATCCGGTGGAAGCCAACCCGGTTGTCGAGACCGAGAGCCTGCGCGAGTTGGTTGCCGACATGGAGGCCGGACGCGTCGACATGTTGGTCATCCTCGGCGGCAATCCTGTTTACACGGCACCGGCCGACATCCCGTTCCGCGCGGCGCTCGAGCGCGTTCCGTTGCGCATTCACCTCGGGCTATATCGCGACGAGACGGCGGACCTGTGTCACTGGCACGTGCCGGAAGCCCACTACCTCGAATCGTGGAGCGACGCGCGCGCTTACGATTGCACCGCTTTATCAAGGCAAGACGGCGCACGAGATTCTGGCCGTGCTCAACGATCAGCCGGATCGCACCTCTTACGACATCGTGCGCGAGCGCTGGCAGCAGCAGGCGGGCGCGGGCGATTTCGAAAAGTGGTGGCGCCGCGCGTTGCACGACGGCGTGGTGCCCGACACGGCCTTAGCGGGGCGCACGCTCACGGTGCGAACCGATTTCGCCGCCGTTGCGCCGAACAGTGCGCCAGCGCAAGGGCTCGAGATCGTCTTTCGACCGGATCCGTCCACCTACGACGGGCGCTTCGCTAATCTCGGCTGGTTGCAGGAGCTGCCGAAGCCGCTCACCAAGCTCACGTGGGATAACGTCATCTACCTGAGTCCGCGCACGGCCGAAAAGCTCGGGCTGGATCGCGTCATCGGCAGTCGCGGCGGCGAAGTCTGGTCTGAAATCGTCGAGTTGCGGTTCGATGGGCGCACTGTACGCGGCCCAGCGTATCTCGTGCCGGGCCACGCGGATGACTGCGCAACCGTCTTCATGGGGTATGGACGCGAGCGCGCCGGGCGCGTCGGCAGCAAGATCGGCTACAACGCCGCCGTCATCAGAACCACGGGCGCAATGTGGGCCGGGACGGGCGCGGAGTTGCGCCGCACGGGCGAAGCCTATCAGCTCGCCTCGACGCAGCTCCACTTCTTGATGGAAGGACGCGATCTGGTGCGGGCGACGACGCTCGAAGAGTACGTGCAAAATCCCGAGATCGTTCATGAACGCGGGCACGAACCGCCCGAAGACCTGTCGCTCTATCCGCAGTACCAATACGACGGTTATCGCTGGGCGATGGCGATCGATGTGAGCGCTTGCATCGGGTGCAACGCCTGCATCGTCGCTTGCCAAGCCGAAAACAACATCCCCGTGGTCGGCAAAGAGCAGGTCGCGCGCAGCCGCGAGATGCACTGGTTGCGCGTGGACACTTATTACGAAGGAGCGCCGGAGAACCCGACCGCCTACTTCCAGCCCATTCCGTGCCAGCAGTGCGAAAAGGCCCCGTGCGAGGTGGTCTGCCCGGTCAACGCCACGGTGCACAGCGCCGAGGGGTTGAACGATATGGTTTACAACCGCTGCGTCGGCACGCGCTACTGCTCCAACAACTGCCCGTACAAGGTTCGGCGTTTCAACTACTTCCTCTATCAAGATTGGGAAACGCCGACCTACAAGATGATGCGCAACCCGGAGGTGACCGTCCGCTCGCGCGGCGTGATGGAAAAATGCACCTACTGTGTGCAGCGCATCCAAGCGGCCAAGATCGAAGCGGGAAAGGATGGGCGGCGCGTGCGCGACGGCGAGGTGTTGACCGCGTGCCAAGCCGTCTGCCCGACCGAAGCGATCGTCTTCGGCGATCTCAACGACCCGAACAGCCGTGTGGCCAAATTGAAGGCCGAAAAGCGCAACTTCTCGTTGCTCGGCGAACTCAACGTGCGCCCGCGCACCAGCTATCTGGCGGCGCTGCGCAATCCCAACCCGGAACTGAAGGGGGCATAAAAGAGCATGAGCACCATCACGCCAGAGCGCCAGCAGACGTTGACCACGACGGATTATCCGGTGATCGCGCCGGGGCACAACTTCATCACCGTCACGGAGAAGATCGCCAACATTGTGCTTGCGCGGCGCACGCCTTTCGGCTGGCTCGTCGGCACGGCCATCGCTTTCACCATGGTGATGATGTTGCTTTACACCATCGGGTATCTAGTGCTGACGGGCGTCGGGATCTGGGGCAACAACATCCCCGTCGCGTGGGCCTTTGACATCATCAACTTCGTCTGGTGGATCGGCATCGGTCACGCTGGAACGTTGATCTCGGCCATCCTGCTGCTCTTTCGTCAAGACTGGCGTACTTCGATCAACCGCGCCGCGGAAGCGATGACGCTCTTTGCCGTGGCGTGCGCTGGCCTCTTCCCGCTGTTGCACGTCGGGCGCCCGTGGCTGGCCTACTGGCTCTTTCCGTACCCGAACACGATGGGCATGTGGCCGCAGTTTCGCAGCCCGCTGATGTGGGACGTGTTTGCCGTCTCGACCTACGGCACCGTTTCGCTTCTGTTCTGGTACACGGGATTGATCCCGGATCTAGCGACCATGCGCGATCAAGCACGTCATCCGCTGGTCAAAAAGCTTTACGGTGTGCTGGCGATGGGTTGGCGCGGGTCGGCGCGCCATTGGCACCGCTACGAGACCGTCTACTTGATCCTCGCTGGTCTCTCGACACCGCTCGTCCTTTCGGTGCACACCATCGTCAGTTTCGACTTCGCCGTATCGCTCATTCCGGGTTGGCACACGACGATCTTTCCGCCCTACTTCGTCGCTGGTGCTATCTACTCCGGGTTTGCCATGGTGCTGACGTTGCTGATTCCGATTCGCAAGTTCTACGGGCTGGAAGACCTGATCACGCTGCGTCACATGCACCAGATGGCCAAGGTCATGCTGGCGACCGGTTTGATCGTCGCTTATGGCTACTTGATGGAAGCTTTCATCGGTTGGTACGCCAGCGGTTACGAGTGGTTCATGATGCGCAATCGCGCGCTCGGCCCCTACGCTTGGGCTTACTGGATGTTGATTCTGTGTAACATCGTCATCCCGCAGCTGCTCTGGTCCAAGCGCGTGCGCGAAAACATGCTCTTGCTCTTTCTCGTTTCGATCGTCGTCAACACGGGGATGTGGCTGGAGCGCTTTGTCATCATCGTGACGAGCCTCTACCGCGACTTCTTGCCGTCATCGTGGGGCATGTACTCGCCGCGGTTGTGGGATTTCACGATGTTCTTCGGGACGATCGGCTTCTTCCTCTTCTTGATGTTCATCTTCATACGATTGCTGCCGATGATCTCGATCTTCGAGGTACGGACGTTGTTGCCGCAGGCGAAAGTGCACACTGAACCGGAAGGCGCAGCGGCACACGATTGAGCGGGAGGTGAAGCGACCGATGGCGCACAAGACGCAAGAACAACCGGAGATCTACGGCGTGATGGCCGAGTTCGCGACGCCCACGGATCTGGTGCGGGCGGCCCGACGCGCGCGCGAAGCCGGTTACCGGCACGTGGACGCTTTTTCGCCCTATCCGATCGAGGAGCTGAACGAAGCCATCGGCATTCGGCGCACGCGGCTACCCGTGCTCATCCTGTTCGGCGGATTGCTCGGAACCTTGACCGGGTACTTGTTGCAATACTACACGTCGGCCATCGATTATCCAATCAACGTTGGCGGGCGCCCATTCAATAGTTGGCCCGCTTTCGTGCCGATCACCTTCGAGTTGACCGTGCTGTTCGCCGCCTTTTCGGCCGTCTTTGGCATGCTCGGGCGCAATGGGTTGCCGCGACCGTACCATCCGGTCTTCAACGTGCCGCGGTTCGAGCTGGCAAGCCGCGACCGCTTCTTCTTGCTGATCGAAGCGACCGACCCGAAGTTCGACCGTGAAGAGACGGCCGGTTTCCTCGCTGGCTTGAACGCGCAGGAAGTCTCCGAAGTGGAACCGTAGCGAAAGATCTTCGAGGAACCACATGCGAAACATAGCATGCAGCGCGAAGCTGAAGCGGTGGCGACAGACGGCGACGTTGGCCTGTGCGGCGCTCGTCGTCGTCTTCGGCACGGCGTGTCGTCAAGACATGCAGGATCAACCGCGCTACGAAGCGTACGAAAAGAGCGACTTCTTCACCGATGGCGAAGCGTCGCGCCCGCTCGTTCAAGGGACGGTGGCGCGCGGCTACTTGCGCGAAGATGCCGAGTTCTACACAGGCAAGCGCGCAAGCGGCGGAGCTAACGGGCAGCAACCGACGCCCGGCGCCAATGGACAAG
>CAKZOF010000139.1 GCA_937135995.1 uncultured Pyrinomonas sp. | reverse complement strand
GGTCCAGTCGACCGAGGATCAAATTTCGGTGCTCGTGGCGCGCGGCGAGCAGATCTTCGCTGCTTCGAGCAACCAAGGCAAACTCTTCCGCCTGACGCCGGAGACGGTGGCCGAAGGGAGTTACGAATCGCCGGTGCGCGACGCGCGGTTCGTCGCTTCGTGGGGAAGAATCTGGTGGCGCGGCAGCGGCGACGTCGAACTACAGACGCGCACGGGCAACACTGAACGACCCGATGCGACGTGGAGCGACTGGAGCGCGCCCTATCGCGATCCGGGCGGCACGCAAATCGTCAGTCCACGCGCGCGTTTCATTCAGTGGCGCGCCGTGCTGCGCGCTAGCAGTGGATCAGCGCGCGTTGAAGAGGTTAAGTTAGCCTATCTGCCGAGCAACGTCGCGCCCGAAGTGCTATCGATCACGGTGCTGCCGCCCGGCGTCGGATTGCAGCAGGCAATTCAACCGCAGGTCGATCCCAACATCGAAGCCTCCGGCCTCGATCCATCGCTTTTCGGTGCGCCGACACAGGTCGCACCGCGGCGCGTGTACCAGCGCGGGGCCATCTCTTTGCAGTGGCAGGCCGAAGATCGCAACGGCGACGCGCTCGAATACGCGATCTACTACCGGGCGCTGAACGAAACGAAGTTCCGCCTGCTCAAAGACAAGTTGCGCGAAAACTTCTATACCGTCGATGGCGCGACGCTGGCCGATGGGCGCTACATCTTCAAGATCGTGGCGAGCGATCAACCAGACAATCCGCTCGGACGCGCGCTATCGGGTGAACGGACTACCGAGCCGGTGACGGTTGACAACACACCGCCCGCAGTGCGAGCCAGCCCGCCCGAAGTGGTGGGGAACCGCGCGCGCGTCCGATTCACGGTCGAAGATGCCACCGGAATGGTGCGACGCGCCGACGCGAGCATCGATGGCGGCCCGTGGTTGACGATCTTTCCGGAAGATGGCATCGCCGACGGACCGCGCGAAACCTACGTCGTGGAGTTTGATGTGGCCGCTGGCAGCGGAGAGCGCACGGTGGCCTTGCGCGCTTTCGACGACAGCGGTAACGTAGGAAGCGCGCGCGTGGTGGTGCGTCGTTGACCACAAAGCCGTTCGAAGTTTCCGCCTTTGCGCGAAATCGAACCTGTGTGGAGTTCTTTATCACGGTGACCGACAGCGCACTGCTGATGGTAAAATCGATCTCCATTGCCTAGCGAATCCTCGCTCGATGATGGTTCAGGGCCGAAGAAACGCGGGCGCGTGGGAGCTGCACGATAAGGTGTAACGCCTGCCGGAAACGGTGCGCTGTCGCCACGCGTAGTAGGCTGCCAGCGCGGAACAAGTGCGTTCCGCCACTGTGGCACCGGTTTTGCTGCTTCCGTGGCGAGGGAAAAAGGACGCGCGTTGTTGCCTCTCCTCCCATGCGCGCCTCGCAGTGAGACATGAGGAGGAACAGAGCATTGAAAGGTTTACTCAAAGAGTGGGTGGCGGTAGCGATGGTGCTTCTTTTGGCACCGTTGGCGCTACATGGGGAAGAGCTTCAAGGGAAGAAGCAACCCCCAAAGGACGGTCCGCGAGTGATCGTCCGGGCGCCGAAAGGGGATGAAGACAAAGACAAGGACAAGAAGAAGGGCGAAGAAGAAGACCGAGACAAGCAAGGAGATAAGCAAGAGGGAAAAGGCCGGGGAAAGCCTTGACCGTGGTAGACCGAGCCGAAGCGTGGTGGCGGAAGCGAGCGCGGCTCGCTGCGCTTCGACTCGGTCTTTTCGCTACCGAAGCGGGACGGAACGAGCATCGTGAACACAAAGTACGTTCTAGCCGCAGGAAAGGCGCTCGGATGCTCGATCATCATCGTCATCGTCGCGAGCGTCCTCGGATCCCCACTCGGCGCGACAAACCGGGATGACCTGCTGTTACGTGCCGAGCGTGTGACGGGTGACCGATTCCTCTATGCGACGAAGACGCCGCGCGGGGCGTTGGTGCGCGCGCGGATCGAGCCGCCAGCGGAAGCGCTGCGCGCAATCGACGACGGACTCTCGACGCTGTTCGAGATAGCACGCCGGCACGGTTACCGCCATCGTTTGCATCACGCCGATTACATCGTCTTCATCGCGCACGCCGATCGAACCAAGGATCGCGAAGGTCGCTACTCGCCGGACATAGCCATCCCGGCCGCGCAGTATGCCGGAAGCATTTACGATCAAGGCGGCTTCGTCTATGCTGCCGGCATGGTGCTTAGCTTCGATCCGTGCGCTTTTATCATCGCCGAGCACGAACGCGATTGGGAAAGAATCGCCGATGTCGTTCGCTACGAAGGCGAACATCTAGTGCTCTTTCACAACGACCCGCCGCTCTTTCGTCGCACTGCGGACCACAGTCGCGGCGGAGGTCACCCGATTCTGCAGTGAATCGAGAGTTGCCGAGACAGGCTCTTTGCGCGCGGCGCTTGCCGATGTCACCGGCAGTTAGTCGAAAGCCGGTCTGCGAATCCAAATCTGCGAATCCAAAGAGGATGTTCGCCTGTGCTGCCCGTTTCTGAGATGTTCCCTGCAGTGAGTCGAAATCTATTTTGCGAATTCGACCCGCATTCAAGCTAAAGAGCTTTCGCTCTCGCACCGAATCGAAAGCGCCCGCACACGCCTTCGTCCATTCTCGCACTTTTCTTGCCGACAAGGATTCGAATCGTTTCAGATAGGCGCGCGCGTGTGCTGGTTCTTGGTGGTGCAAAATGATCCGAATTGTTTCCGCCGACGGCCGTCGAAGACTTGATTGGGTTATTCGCGACTGCGCCGATGTGCGGAGAAAGGATCGCGCCCTTTACTTCGGGGTGGTTTCGGAGCGCGCTGCATGGCGTCGAGGATCTGTTGCGCGCTTTCGAGGGTGCGTTCCAGCGCCTCGCGTTCTTGCCGATCGAGGTTCTGCTCGCGCAGCGGCGCAAGCTGCGCGACGTAGCGTGCCGCCGCTTCGGCCATTTTCGTCAGGGCTTTGTTGAGGAACTCTTTCTGTGCGGGGCGCGTGGCCGCATCGTCTAGGTTGTCGATCGCCTCATCCATGGTACGCGCAATATCGTTCAGCAGTTCGGCACGCGTCCCTTGAATTTCGCCCCACTCTTCGCTCTCTCGTTTGGTCTTGCGATCGGAAGAAGGCTGTCCGGTCAGCAGCGCGAGGCGGCGGTCGATGATCTTCACGAAGACCTCGATGCGTTTGTCGATCCGTTGCGCTTCGCGCACGCGGTCGGCTTCTTGCGGCGTCAAATTATCGCGCTGTTGTGCTGCAGCGGCAACGCAACCGAACGACAGAATACCGCAGAGCACGGCCAGCCGCCGAGCGTGCCGACGCCTTGCGCTGGACCGAGCGCGGGGGATCACTTGCTGTTTCAGCTCGTTCATGGTTTGTCCTGTTTCATCGTCGAACTCCGTCGGGACAGTGAAACTTTCGGTCTTCGGAGTTCGTTCATGGTTCGTCTCGTTTGCCCGGTTGCTCGCTGGCCGCTTCCGCGCCATCGCCTGGTTCTTCATCGTCGTCGGGTTCGCGGATCACGATGTGGCCGTAGAAAGAGTTCAGCGCGGCGGCGCGCACGCGGCGCGTCGCGCGAACCACGGCGCGCATGTTGGCCGATTGTTCGGCAGGCATGACGCGCCGAATGGCTTCGAGACGTGACAATTGTGCGCGCAGCGCGATCTCGAAGCGGCGGTAAAGATCACGCTGCCGATTCCCATGTGCATCGCTCGACTGGAGCGCGTGCAGCGCGTCCTCGATGATCGCTTGGTAGATGCCGAGCTCTTTGACGGCGTCGTCATACCTCTGCATGCCGACAAATTGTTCGGCCCGCGCCAGTCTGGCATCCGAAAGCTCCAGGCTGAGACGCAAGCGCGCTTTCGCGTCGCGCGCCGTTGCGAGACGTGCGCTCTCTTCTTTCGGGATGAGCACGAGTGGCGGCGGCGCTTGAAAGATCTCTTGCGCTGCGCCGCTTGTCATAGCAGCGAGCAGGCAGAAGAGCACGGCGCAGCGACGCCATCTGTTCGCTCTGAAGAGTGGCGACGAGTGGACCGGAGTAGGATGAAACGAGCTTGTCTCGTCCGACGGCGGACAGGCGAGCCGCGCGCAGCGCGAAAGGGCACTTTGCCGCTTGTTTGGCCTGGCGCTTTGTCGCGCGTCGCTACGACCTTTTCTTCCCATGTCGTTCGATCTGCTCCCGCAACTTCGGCAGTCTCAGTTTCACGCGCTCGACCTCCAGCGCGTTCCTCTTTTCGTCGGCGCGAGTGAGAAATCGTTCGTAGGCCGCGAGCGCTTCTTCGTACCGGCCCAGAAGATCGAGCGCGCGTC
>CAKZOF010000138.1 GCA_937135995.1 uncultured Pyrinomonas sp. | reverse complement strand
TACTCCCAATCCGTCTTGCCGATCCACTGAAGCTTCCGTTCGTTGTCGCGGAAGAACGGGTCTTCGATCAATCCGTTGGCCAGCAGGTCCGTGTGTACGCAGCCGGGCACCGTCGCCCGATGCCACGCACCCTCGCCAGCGCGGCGAAATTGCCATCTTTGATGGAGCATCATCGTCTCCTTGTCAGCTTGTTGTGGCGGAGCGCTTTGCGCTGGCGCGCCACCGGGGAGAGCAAAGAGCAGCGTCGCACAGATCACGAAGCGAACCGGAGGCGGCAGCTTCGTCCACGAGCCGCCCACCGCCTGAAGAAGGCGACCGCTGGTCGCGCACGCCGAACCGCGGCGCGCTTCGGAGGATGGCGCAAGCGCGCGCCGCACCATCGGCCGCGGCCCGCTCTCTTGGTGCTCACTGTGGTGGTCGTCGTTGCAAGCGCCGCGGCCCAGCGACCGAAACCGTTGATTTTCGCTTGGTTTGTTGATAATAGAGGCCCACATGAAAGACGGTCGATCCTTGTGCGCGAAAGTCGTCGAGAAAGCTGCCGCGGTGTCGGGACAGCGTTGCATAACATGGGCGATCTTGCTCGCGTTGTCAACGTGTTTCTCCGCGCACGCGCAGACGTCGCGCTTGCCCGGAACCGACGTCAGCGAAATTCGTTTTCGCCGCCTTCGGCACGGCATCAACACGAGCCACTGGTTCGCCCAAATCCTCGGTGGTCGTCCGTACACGAGTGAGCACTTGGAGTCACACACCACCGAGGCCGATATTCGGCTGATCAAGGCGATGGGCTTCGATCACATTCGCCTTTCGATTGAACCCGCCCCGTTGTGGAATCAAGCCGATCCGGCACAGTTGAACGCCGAATACCTCGCCTATCTCGATCGAGCGATCGGGATGATTCTGGCCCACGATCTGGCCGTCATCGTCGACATCCACCCGACGGATGAGTTCAAACTGAAGCTGCGCGACGATGATCGCCACGTTCAAGCTTTCGCGCGATTCTGGCGCGCGCTGGCGGCGCATCTATCGCGCACCGATCCGGAGCGCGTCTTTCTCGAAGTGATCAACGAACCGATGGTCGAGGATGGCTACCGGTGGATGGGCATTCAGGCGAAACTGATCGCGGCCATGCGCCAAGGCGCGCCGCGCCATACGATCATCGCGTGCGGACATCGCTGGTCCGGACTCGGCGAGTTGCTCTTTCTGGAACCTGTGGCCGACCGCAACGTGATCTACAACTTCCATTTCTACGAACCGATGGCCTTCACGCACCAAGGAGCGACGTGGGCTGGCCCGAACCTGCCGCCGTTGCGCAACGTGCCTTATCCGGCCACACCCGAAGCGGTTGCACCGTTGCTCGCCGCGCTCGGCGACGAAGGGGCACGCGGAGTTTTGCGCGCTTACGGCGAAGCGCGTTGGAACGGGGCGCGCATCGAGGCCGAGATCGCCAAGGCCGCGCAGTGGGCTGCGCGACACGGCGTGCGTGTGATCTGCAACGAGTTCGGCGTCTACCGTCGCTTCGCGCCGCCGCAAGCGCGCGCGGCGTGGTTGCGTGACGTGCGCGCGGCGCTCGAAAGGCACGGCATTGGGTGGACGATGTGGGATTACCAAGGTTCCTTCTCCGTGGTCCAGAAGGTGAATGGGCGCGCCGTGCCGGACGAGCAGACGCTCGATGCTCTCGGATTGCGGCGCCCGACCGCCGCGTCGAGGTGAAAAGAGGTTGTCGGATGATCGGCAGCGACGAAGAGCGGGGGCGTCAAATCGCCCGTTGCAGAAAGCGCTCCAGCCGGTCAAAGACCGTGTGAATCACTTGTTCGTCCGCGAGGTAGACGAGGCGGAAATACCCTTCGCCCGGATCCGCGCCGAAACCCGATCCGTGCACGACGAGCACGTCCGTCTCTTCCAGCATGTCGAGCACGAACTGTTCATCGGTTCGCCCGCGCATGTCGCCGACTCTGATCATGACGTAGAAGGCCGAATCGGGCACGGTGCACGAGAGCGCGGCGATGGCTCGGACGCGTTCCAGCGTCGCGTCGCGCCGCCGCCGAAGTTCGGCGATGAACCGGCGCTGAAAACTGTTGTCGCCAGTGAGCGCTGGCGCGATAGCGTACTGCGTCGGCGTCGGCGAGCACAACCTACCTCCGGCCAGTCGAAGCACAGCGTTCATCAGTTCGGCCATCTTGTGCGAAGAGGTGAAGCGCATCCAGCCGATGCGCCATCCCGGCACGATGTGCGTCTTCGACAAGCTCTCGAGCGTGACGAGCGGCGCATCGATCTCTGCCGCCAGAGTGGACGCCGGCTTGGGCGTCGCCTCGAAACAGAGTTCGCGATAGACCTCGTCGGCGATGACCAGCAAGCCGCGGTGGGCGGCCAGTTCGACGATGCGCGCGACTTGTTCATCGGGGATCACCGCGCCGGTCGGATTGCTCGGGTTGATTAGCACGAGTGCACGCGTGCGCGGCGTGATCGCTCGTTCGATCTCGTCGATGGCGGGCTGCCAGCCAGCGCTTTCATGCAGGCGGTAGAACTTCGGTTCAGCTCCAAGCTTGTTGAGGATCGCCGGATAGAGCGGATAGCCAGGCGCAGGCAGCAGCACCTCGTCGCCCTCGTTGACGAGCGCTGTCAACAACAGGTCAGCAGCTTCCGATGCGCCCGAAGTGACGAAGACCTCTTCGGGATCGGTCGGCGTTCCCAGTTGCGTTGCTTTGTGGGCGATGGCTTCGCGTGCTTCGAGCAGTCCCTTGGATGAAGCGTAGCCCGTGAAGCGATCACGTAGCGCACGCGCCACCGTTTCGACGAGCGCTTCCGGCGGACGGAAACCGTAGATCTGCGGGTCGCCGATATTGAGGTAGATGATCTCGCGTCCGGCGCGTTCGCGCGCTTCCGCCGCGCGCGCGAGGTTACGAATGGCGTAGTTGAACTCGGCGGTTCTGGATGCGGGAAGGATCATCTGGCGTTCGCCCTCTGGACCGGCGCCGTTTGCGGGCGCGTCGGCTCGACTGTGTAGCACAGTTCGGCAACGAAAAACAATCTCCGGGCGAACGCCGCGTGTCCACGGCACACGATGCGAGTCGCGGACGCGCCGGCGACAAACTTCGCTCTATCACCCGTGCGAAGCGACGAGATCTTCTCGAAAGTCGGAGGCGCTTTTGCCTTCGGGCACGAGGGCGCGGCGTTGCAGTTCGTTGATGATCTTCGCCGTGCTTTCTTCCAGCGTTTCGCGGTCGCTCTCGACGACGACGTCGGGGGCGAGCGGTTCTTCGTACGGGTCGGAGATGCCGGTGAACTGGGCGATCTCGCCGGCCAGCGCCTTCTTGTACAACCCTTTCACGTCGCGCTCGATCAGGACTTCGAGCGGACACTTGACGTAGACCTCGATGAACTCCGCGCCGTCGCGTTCGATCGCCGCCCGCACCTCGGCCCGCACCTCGCGATACGGAGAGATGGCTGCCGAGATCGCTGCCACGCCGTTGCGCGAAAGCAGACGGCAAACGTAACCGATGCGCCGGATGTTGGTGTCGCGATCCTCGCGCGAAAAGCCGAGTCCTTTCGATAGGTTGGTACGTACTTCATCGCCGTCCAAGATCTCGACGCGAAGGCCGCGCGCTCGTAGCTGGCGTCCGACGGCGTCGGCGAGCGTCGTTTTGCCC
>CAKZOF010000137.1 GCA_937135995.1 uncultured Pyrinomonas sp. | reverse complement strand
AAGGCGGCAGTCCCCTTCGCGCGAAATTATGGCTCGGCTTAGCGAGATTCGAACGGACCCGAGGCGCCGACAGGAAGTTTTTTCGATGAACGAACCAATGATGTGAACCGAAACGTGGGAGCCGGTTCGATGTTCACACTTCATCGCGTTCGAGGAGAAGATGTAATGCAAATGACACGGCGCATAGCCGATTGACACACTTCATCGCGTTCGAGGAGAAGATCCTTCGCATAGCAAAACCCGCGGACGCAGTGCCTTGTTGCCTGCAAGCGAAAGAGGAATCGCGGCGAAGCGTCGTGTCGCTCGATGACCTCGATTGAAGCGAGGCGTGATTTATCGGATTGGGACATCTAGCTTGTATCAGGCTGGTCCGCGCCCTTCATGCCGATCGTCTCATGAGGTAGGTCAGCGATCGTGCGTCAGGCGTATCTGATTGGAGATGATCCAAGGTTTTTCGGCGATCAACGGAAGGCGTTCGAGATAGACCTCGATACGATAGGCGCCCGCTTCATCCGTTCGATGTTCCAGCGAGGTGGTCCCGCGTGCTTCTTTGATTACTACGCCGTCTTTGATCAGTAGGATGCGCGCCGGCAGAGGCGTTTGCGCGCGAAGCAGGACTGAACGTTCGTCGAGCGCCAGTTCATCACCCATGATCCATCGTTGGCCGTCGCGTTCGGCGGAGAAGAGAAAACCCGTCGGGTCGGAAAAGATGTCGAACGCGATGTAGCTGTGTCCGCGCGCGATGGCTGACAGCAGCGATGTTTGATCGAAGCGTGCACCGCGCGCGATGAGCACGTGATTGCGGACCAGATGAAAACTGATCTCGTAAGGGTCGAATTTGATCTCGAGCAAAGGATGGCCAGAGGCGAGGTAAAGCCCGATGCCGATGTTGGCATGCGCATCGTTGCCCGCAATGGCGAAGACCGCGCGGTGGCGTTGCGCTTCGTCCCAACTTCGCAATGCCGCAGTCGGCTTGCTGTTGATGCGTGCGAAGATGAGATCGGGGTAGCTCCACCATGACCAGAGCGCGTCGAAGGCGAAAGGGAGGGGGCGCAAGCGGCGCGCATCGGTGTAGAGATTGTAGATCTCGATGCCGTCAAACTCAGTCTGCTGCCACGCGCGCGATTCGTGCGGGTAAGCGACGACGGTCGTCTGTCCCTTGCTCCCGGCGCGTGCGACTAGTTCGCCCGTCTTCATCTTCGCGGCGTCGTTCGCCGAAGCATCGCTCGGAAAGATGAGCAAGCGATCGCCGTCGGCAGTGCGCACCTCGCTGCCGTTGACGAAGAGCACACCGTCGTGAACACCTTTGAGCGTCGCATCGGCGGTGGAGATGTGACGTTCGGGATGCTCCGTCATGATGACGAAGTCGAGATCGTTGACGCGCGCGGCTTGCACGATCTGCTCGAACGTGCCGGTGCTGTGCCCGCCGAGCCAAGAGTGAACGTGGATCACTCCCTTGTAATCCTCAAAGGTTGTGTCTGCCAGCGGACGTCGTTCGGCGGCAAGCTTGTCGATTTCGGCGCGCAAGTGCGCAAGCTCCTGTCGCCGGTAGATGAAAGGGGCTTGCGTGAGCGCGGCGATCAAAAGGACAACGACGATACATTTGAACGCGCGCATATGCAACGCTGCAAGTTAGCACGAACGGCTAATTCTTTGAATGGCAAAAGTCAAACGCCCTGCAAGCGCCAGCGATGCGCATGTGACGCGGAAACTCGCGGTGTGTGCTCATCAGAAACGCGCTCGAACTCGCGATGAGCGCGTTGCCGTGCGTGGCGAACAGGCGGACCAGACGGCCGAAGAGCGACGAACCGTAGTAGTAGCCATCGCGCAAGCTGACCAGAACGTCGGCCGTGTTGACGACGCGCGGCTCGAAGATCGAGCCGTAAAGATTGGCGAGCGCATCTGGATAGATGTGCTGCGACGTCCAACTGTACCACGTGCCGTCTTCGGCATCGCCATCGATTCCGAGTTGCCCGCTTTCGCGCATCCGGCGCATGACGTCGAGAAGTTCGAGCGGATCGCCTTGTTCCGCTTGGTAGCGGTAACGGATGGCCCCAGCGTCTGGTCTTGCGGTGCGAATGCGCGCGCGCCCTCGCGGACCGACGACCGCGAGTTCATCTCCTTCGCCGTAAACGGAAAAATCCACCCCTTCCAGTTCGGCCATGTGCGCAGCCAGTCTCGCCTTCTCGCGCGCGTCGCAGTAGATCGCCACGTATCCGCACAATCCGAAGGCCGGGATGCAGACATCGCGCGGCGCGCGCAAGCGCGAGACGATGCGGTACCCGTGGCGTTCGAGGTGCGTGCGGACGTGCACGCGACGGTTTTCAACGAGGTTCATGCCGTGGTCGGAGAAGAGGACGATCTCGGTTCGATCGCGCTCGCGCGCACATATCTTTTCCAAGACCCGATCCAGCTCTTCGAGCGCGCCAAGCAACGCCTGCGGGCCGCAGATGTGAAGCAGGCCATCAACGGCTTTCAAGAAAGCGAAGAAATCCTTGTCGGGCGCCGTTCGTTGAAAGCGACGGCGGAAGCGCTCGAAATCGGCGTGGACCACTCTGTTCGGCGCGACGTAAACGAGAAACTCGCACGCTAGCGGCTCTTGATAGTCGAGCAGGCGCATATAGGACGATGGGATTTTATCGGGCGTGCGGCGTCCGATGTATTTGCGCGCTCCGCCCGCGAGCGTCTTTGTCTGGCGATCGAAGTAGAGACTTTCGTATCCGAGCGGAGCGCTTTCGTCGAACATCGACGAGAGCGCGATGTTGGTCATGGTCGGAAAGGGAGAGAGCAAACGCGTCGGGCGGTGGAAGCGCGCGAAGAGACCACGCGCGCGCGCCATCTCGATCAAGTCGAACGGCACGCCGTCCAGACACAAGAGCAAGCGGCGTGGACGCCACCGCGCCGCTTCCGGCGCGAGCTTCGCTCTCTTCAGCAGCGAACTCTCTTCGACCGTCGTTGGAAAAACGGCGTGCATCGGCTATCCTCTGTTCGCAAAGGCGTTTGTCGCCCTCTTGAATCGCGCGATTAGGCGTCCGCTTACCGGCGCTCTTCGGCTCTTTCATTGAACGGCTCGCGCAGCCCTCGCTGTGCCAATTCGTGCACGTCGTAGACGTTGGGACGGGCGAGCACAGCGCGATACTGAACCATCGCTTCGGCGCGCCGCCCGGCGAGATCGAGGGCTTGTGCGGCGCGGAGTTGCGCCATGGTCGCTAGCGATGGCTCGGCTGTTGGTACGGTCGCCGCAGCGAGAAACTCTTGCGCGGCGCGCGCGGGCTGGCCCAACGCCACGAGCGCTTCGCCGAAGCGAAAGCGCACAAGATCGGGGGCGCGCGCCGGGCGTTCGCGAAGCAACGCTTCGAAGGCAGCAATGGCCTCACGTTCCGCTGCTGTCGCTCGCTCGAGTTCGCCCGTGCGTTTGAGATCCGCCGCGCATAGCGCGAGCGCGTCGGCCAGTTCGAGCTTGAACAGGTAATTGCGCGGGTAACGCGCCGCCAGTTCACGCGCGACGTTGAGCGCATCTTCGACGCGCCCCTCGCGTTTGTAGATCGCAATCAGAATCACGCGCGCGTCGTCTTGCGCCCACCGCCCTTGGCGCGCGACCCGCTCCAGCGTTTCGATGCCGCGACGTCGCGAGCCACGATGACCGACGATGCTGGCCAGCAACTTCACCGGCAGCGGGAGACTGCCGACCACGTAATCGTAGAGTCCGATGGTCAGTTCCGCGTCGCGGTACGAAGGAACGAGTTTCAGAAGTTCGCGGTGGCGATCCACGGCGCTGTTGCCTTCGCGCAGCGCGGCGATGAACCGCCTTTCGACCGAACCGGCGAAAGCCGCGCGCAGCGCGGCCGTCGCGCCCAAGTAGTAGAGCGCATCGGCATCGCGCGGGTCTTTGTTCAAGCGCACTTTAGCGAGCGCTTCGGCCCGATCAGTCAGCCGCCGAAACTCTTGCACCATGCGCTCGTCGACGCGATCCTCGTTCTTGGCATAAAAAGATTCGGAGTTGTAGAGCGACGATTGCAGGCGGCGCGTTTCGTTGAGCTTTTGCAACCAGAGCGCCGCAGCTAGCTGATACGGTCCGGCCGGATGATCAGGAAAGAGGCGCACGATTTCGGCGAAACTTTGTCGCGCTCGTTCGTAATCGAGGTTGTAGAGCGCCGCGCGTCCCTCGGTGCGCAGCCTCTCGAACTCGGGCGCAGGCGATTCTTGCGCGCGCACGGAGCACGCAAGCAACAGGATGATGACGGGAGCGAATAGGTCTCTTCTCATGGCCGTCTCCTTATCATTGCGATCATTGCGCAGTCGGTCGCAATGGTTCGCCACGCTGTTCTTTGCTTCGCCGCATTCCCATAACCGTTTTCTCCCGCGCACGGCCGGTCACGGCGCGTTGCCTGCACTAGATAACGCTGACCCGTAAGATGCTTCCTCCCGTTGCGAAAGCGGCAAGAGATCTCTGCGGGTCAGTTGCTTTGCACCGCAGCGTCGGCAGTTGCGGAGAAACACTCGAGATATTTGACGCCCGCGCCCGTGTTGAACAAGACGACGCTTTCATTCGCACGGATGACGCCGCTTTCGAGAAGCTTTCGGAGCGCGGGCAGACAGGCCGCCCCCTCGGGCGCGACGAACATGCCTTCGGTCTCCCCG
>CAKZOF010000136.1 GCA_937135995.1 uncultured Pyrinomonas sp. | reverse complement strand
CCTTCGATCCATCGCCCTGAACCGCACGCAAGGGCCTTGAAGAGCGAGAAGGCAACGGCCTTCTCGCTCTTTCTCACTTTCAGCGACCGGCGCTCTGCGTCGCGCGGCGCCCTGCGTCGAGGTGATCGAAGTTGAGCAGCGCGTTGAACAAGAGGAAGAAACTGCCTTGCGTCTGGTGTCGCCACATCGGATTGGTCGCAAACAGCACGACGTGGCCGCGACCAACCGGAACGTCGATCACCGCTGGCGCGCCCGCTAGCTCCGCGGCGCCGGCCAGCATGCCGCTCACTAAAAGGTTCTTCTCGTCGGGCACAAAACGCAGCACGACGCGCGGCCTTTCGTTCGCTGGAGTCAAGAACGGTCCGAGCATGAGGCGCTGTTCTTCGGTCAACTGCTCTTCGCCCGATCTCGACGGTCTCGTTGGCGTCGGCTCGGGTTGCGGCATCGCCTGAACGATATCCGGGTCGGTCGGACTCCCACGCCCCGATGGACGCCCGCCGCTCATCTCGCCGCCTCCCATGCGCGCTGTCGGTTGTTGCACGCGAAAGAGCGGCGCTTGATTGAAGTAGATGGCCAGCGTCTCGCCGTACCCATAAGCGATCGGGCTGCGGCGATCGGCGAACGTGGCGTTGTAAACGGAACCGCGCGCTTGGAGCTGACGCGGCTCTTGAATCGCGACGCCGGAGACCAATCCGTAATCGAGCGCGACGCGCGCGCAGTTGGTGATCGGGATAAAAAGCCCGCCCTCTTCGACGAATCGGCGCAGGTTGAGCACGCCTTCGAGTCCCATCCCGCCGCGCATGTCATCCGTTTGATCGGGCGAGAGCGCGAGGTTCGGCGTCAGCTCCGAGCCTCGCCACGGGATCGGGGCGTCGCCCGCGCGCTTCGGGATGCCGTTGACGATCGCTTGCGCGGTGCCGCCGACAGGCGGAAAGATGATCACGTCGAACCGCGCGCGCAAGTTCGGCGTGTTGCGCACTACTTGATCGGAGATGTACGTGTAAGGAATCTTCAGCCGGTCGAACTCGATGCGGAACCAACCGTCGTTCTGCGTATTGGTCCACGTGTGGAGGATCGCCACGCGCGGCACGGCGAGCGGATGCGCTTTGACTTCGGGCAGCTTCTCGACGGCGTAGGCGGTCAAGCCGAGTTCAGCCGTTGCCGCTTCGAGCCTTTGACGCAGATCGGGCGAATTGCCTTCGGCGCGGATGATGAAGGAGCCGGCATTGAACTGCCGGTCGCCGATTTTGAAGGAGTCTTCCGCCGCTTCCATGCGCACGTCGGCCAAACGGAAACGAAGCGTCGCGAGCGTGTTATCGGTGTTGTGGTTGATGATGTAACCGGCTGCGCCCGAGCCGATCACTTGTCCGCGCACCACCGCGTCGCTCGTCAGCAACTCCATCGGCGCTTGCAACACGCGCGTGTCTGTGACGCGCACGGTGCGGACGTTGCGCAGCGCGCCCAAGGTCCAACCGGTATCATCATACGGGCGCGGGTCGTTCACGTTGTAGTACTGCGTATCAAGGAGCATGTCGGCCATGCGCGAGTAGGGCTGGTCCATGCGTACGATGTAAGAGCCGGCGGGGAAACGCTGCTCCTTGCCGTCTTTGGTCTTGACCGTGAAATCGGCGGTCGCGCGATGAACTTCGACGCCCATCAGCCGCAGCAGGTTGACCATGTCGGCAGCTTCCACGGGACGCGCTTCATCTCCGGGGATGACGTAAGCCGCTGGTCCTTCGTTGGTCGCTTTGGCGATGGCCCGTTTGCTCTTGATGTAGAAGTTGCGCAAGAAACGCTCCTTGTTCGCCGCGACGAAGTTCATCGCGAAAAGAAGAGCCGATTGCTGGAGATTGATGTTGTTGCGCAACGACCAGCGCACGCGCGGCAGCGGCGGATTGGGCCGGTACCAATCGCGTTGCGCCTGCGCTCCGACGGTGCGCTCCAAAGTGTCGGCCACGCTATTGCCGAACGTCTCGTAGAAACGACCGATGGCGTTGTGCCCGTTGGCGACATAGAACATGTAGTTCGGCGCCCATCCATCGTAGAAGCCGTGCGTCCAGACGCCGGGCACGCCACGCTTGGTCATCTCTTCGATCTCGTGGTAGGCAAGCACATGCCACTCGTCGATGACCAGCGGATCGAGCCACGCATTGTATGGTCCGGTTCCGGTCGAAGTGTACAGAAACGGCACCGATTCGTGTAGATCGTGCAACACGGTCGGATGGTACTCCAAGAAGGTCTTCATCTGATTGCGCGAGAGCGCGAGCGCCATCCCGAGTCCGTCGCGGTTGTTGTCATGCGCGACGTACTTGCCCCAATAGACGAGCGGCGGCGCGAACTTGTCGGGATTCGCCTTGCGGTAGTTGTACACGTCGACCATTTTGTCGCGTCCATCCACTTCAAGCACGGGCGTGATCATGACGATCAGGTTCCGCCTGATCGTTTGGATGAATGGCGTCTCTTCGACGGCGAGCCGGTAGGCGAGTTCCATCAACATTTCGGGCGAACCCGTTTCAGGCGAGTGGATCGCACCCGAAGCCCAGTAGAACGGTTTGCCTTCGGCGATCAGCTTCTCGGCTTCCGCCTCGGTGATCTGGCGCGGGTCGGCGAGTTTGGCGGTGATCTCTTTGTAACGGTCAAGCCGCGCGAGGTTCTCTTGGTCGCTCACCAACACGAGAAGCTGTTCACGCCCCTCTTCTGATTTCTCGGGCGCGACAAAGACGCGCACGCGCGGGCTCGCCCTCTCCAACGCGCGGAAGTAGCGGTAGATGTCCTTGGTGTAGGTGAGCTTGCCCGGCGTCCCGATGACGTAGCCGAGCACTTTGTCGGGCGACGGGACAGTAGCCGATGCTGGCAAGTGATCGACCAATTCGGTCAAGAAGTAAGGTGCTGTGGTGTACTCTCTGATGTGGGCCGTGTACGCGCGATCCACCGCTGAACCGTTCTGCGCCCGAAGCGCAGTGGCACCACACAGGATCAAGACAAAGCCGAGGCCGAAGCTGATCGCCGGTCGCCATCTCCTCACACAACCGGGCGCCTCCCTTGTCGTCCGCTGACCAAACGCAGCGGGCCGCTCGCCGCGCTTGGCTTGTACCATCCCTTTTCGAACTCCGCTGGACAGGCCCGAACGGATGCCCGGAACGGCCCGTTGAACACCGTCTTTCATCTCTCGCATCTGTTGTCTCCGTCATCAAGGCGTGGTCGAGCGGATGTTAATACTACCGCTGGCGGGAAAAAGTTTCAGCGCCAAGGCCGCACGAAACCCATGCTTCGCGGGGCGAGACGCGGGAAATGGATTTCGCCGCGCTGTCTCTGCGGTTGGGGGTGCTCAGTTTAGCAAAGCGTTGACCGTTCCGAGGAATCAGGCTCGCGCCTTGCTCGCTCAAGACCGAGGGCGCCGTCGTTCGCGTAACTCTGACGCCAGCGCCCACCCATCAATCGAGCGCGCGAACGCCGACTTCATCCAGATGACGCAACAGATCGGCCGGATCATCATAGACGCGATACGCCCCGGCGCGCTCGAGTTCATCGCGCCCGTAGCCTCCTGAAAGAAGCCCGATGCCAAGCGCGCGCGCGCGCCGCGCCGCCAGTAGATCCCAGACGCTATCACCGACAACGACTGAGTCGGCGACGTCCACGCCCAACCGCTCAGCAGCCGCGATGAAGAGGTCGGGATCGGGCTTCGCGTGTCGCACCTGATCGCGCGTGATGATCACGGCATCAGCGCCGACGCCAAGCAATTCCAAAGAGAGGCGTGCGCTCTCGCGCCTTCCGCTGGTCGCAATCGCCCACGGGATGCGAGCGCGCGTGAGATGCTCGAGCAATTCGCGCGCGCCGGGCAACGGGCGCACCTGCGACACGTAGCGGGCGAAGGCTTCCGCATGGATGCGTTGCAACCGTTCGGCCTCTTCCGCCGAGAAGCGATGCCCCGCCTCGCGTGACAAAGCATTGATCAGCAAACCGCCGCTCATCCCTATCTGGCGATGAATGCGCCAGACGGCGAGCCGGATGCCGCCCGCTTCCAGCGCTTCGCGCCACGCAAGCACGTGCTGGTAAACGCTATCGACGAGCGTGCCATCGAGATCGAAAAGAAAGGCTGGTCCCGGACGCTCCGCGTTGTCATTCATCTTCCGCTCCTCGAACAAGCCTGAGAGCGGTCCGCTCAGGCCCCATATTTCCACACCACATGCGCTGCATCTAGCGAGCACGGAACTCGTACGGTCAATCCCCGGCCCGCGCGTATCGCACGTTGTTCCAGCGCTTCACTCAACCACGTGTTGACATCAATCCTTGGCCCGCGCGTATTGCACCGGCCAGTCGACATCGACGCCGAGTTCGCGCGCCGCATGAAGCGCCCAATAGGGGTCGCGCAGCATCGCGCGCGCCAGAAAGACCACATCGGCCTCGCCGTTGGCGACGATCTGCTCGGCCTGCCAGCTATTACGGATCATTCCGACGGCGCCTGTCGGGATGCCGACTTGGCGGCGTATCTCCATTGCGAATGGAACCTGATAACCCGGTCCTGCTGGTATCTTCACGTTCGGGACGAGCCCGCCGCTCGAACAATCGATGAGATCAATTCCCAGTTCTTTCAAGCAACGCGCAAACGAGACCGATTGCCCAAGATCCCATCCACCCTCGGCCCAGTCGGTCGCCGAAATCCGCACGAAGACCGGAAGTGACGCAGGAACAGCTTCGCGTACGGCCACCGCCACTTGCAACGGGAAGCGCGTGCGCCCTTGGAAATCGCCGCCGTAACGATCAAGGCGATGGTTCGAAAGCGGCGAGAGGAATTCGTGCAAAAGATAGCCGTGCGCCATGTGTATCTCGATCACCTCGAATCCGGCTTCGACGCTGCGTCGCGCGGCGGCGACAAATTGCGCGATGACCGTCTCGATGTCGCGCTCGCTCATCTCGCGCGGCGCCGGAAACCCTTCGGCGAACGGAATGGGGCTCGGCCCCAGCGTCTCCCACCCGCCTTCGGTTTGGCGCAACGGACGCCCGCCGCGCCATGGGAGATCGGTTGAAGCTTTGCGCCCGGCGTGGGCCAACTGGATTCCGGGAATGGCCCCTTGAGCGCGGATGAATCGCGCGATCGGACGAAAAGCTTGCGCGTGCTCGTCCGTCCAGATCCCCGTATCGCTCGGCGAGATGCGCCCTTCAGGTGACACCGCGGTCGCTTCGACCATCACCAACCCGGCGCCGCCGACGGCCCGGCTCCCGAGATGAACCAGGTGCCACTCGTTCGGCAATCCATCGCGGCTCGAATACTGGCACATCGGCGAAACGAAGACGCGGTTACGGAACTCAACATCACGCAACTTGAATCGAGAGAATAGCTCGCTCATCTTCGCAATTGGAATTCAGCCAAGCAGCCTCACCAAAACGGCAAATATGCGCAGGCAAAGCAACTCTTGCGTCTTATCGGCTCAATCAATCCCATCGTCGATTAGCGCTTTCATGCGCCCATGCGCGCTCCGGCTGTCATCTTCAACATTGCACAAAAAGCTCGTTCACGAACCGAGCCGACACAGACGCTAGCTGAAGCGCCTGCCGAAGCACGTCCCCACAACCGGCAATACGCGCCTGCTACGGGATGACTCTCTGTTCGCCCGGCGGTCCTTGCGAATCGCCCCCCACTCGCGGCCCAATCGCTCAAGCTCCGCGCCGTCCGACCAAGGATCGACCAACTTCAACCACACGGGTAAAGAGAGCCAAGCCCATGCCGCACCGTATGCCCTGTCGTTGAGCCGTTCGATGCGGCGCTCGACGCGCCATTGAAGTTCAATGGGCGGCACGTCTTCCCACCTGTCGTAACACGCGTGCTGGATGCAGGGCGCGGGCTTGGCGCGCTGGTGGACCAAGCATCCCGCTCTCTGGTCGAAGAGCGGGCATGAAAAGGTTTGAGTGCCGCCCACGGTCAAACCGTAACGCTCGACCGCGTCGCGCGCCCGCTTGAAAACTGCGCGCTTCGCATC
>CAKZOF010000135.1 GCA_937135995.1 uncultured Pyrinomonas sp. | reverse complement strand
GAAGGCGTCACGCTCCGGTTCAACGTCAAACTGCCCGGCCAAGCGATGCGCATGCGTCCGGTCAACATGGATTTTCGCTACAGCGCTTCGTTCGGTTCCACGTTGCCGGAAGCTTACGAACGGTTGCTCCTCGATTGCATGCTGGGCGATGCGACGCTCTTTGCGCGTCGCGACATGATCGAGCGCAGTTGGGAGATCATCATGCCGGTGCTCGAAGCTTGGGCGAGCGAAGAACCCGACTTTCCGAACTACGAGGCGGGCACGTGGGGGCCACACGAGGCCGACGAGTTGCTTGCACGCGACGGACGCCACTGGCGGAGGTTGTAAATGCTCTTGAAAGCGGAACAGCATGGATTGCTGCCAGTGAAATGCGGTTCCGGCTTGGATGTCGCCGCCGCCGAGCGGGCGTTGCGCGATCAGTGGGCCGCGCACGCTTCGTCGAGCGAAGAAGCGCTGCTGCGCGAGCGTGCCCTCAACCTGCTCGTCGTCGCAGAGGGAGCGCGCGGTCTCGAACGCGCGCAAGCTGCGCTCGAAGAGGTGATGGTCTCCCATCCGTGTCGCGTTCTCTGTCTGGTGCTGCTGCCCGATGCTCCGGCGCGCACGACGGAAACATATGTTGCGGCGCGCTGCGCGCTGGAACGCGGCAAAGGCGAAGCAACAGACCGAAAACGCCTGTGCGGCGAGCAGATCGTGCTGGCCGCCAGCGCGGACGCGCAACTTGAACTGATGAGCGCCGCTGCGGCGCTCGTCAGCTCGGACCTTCCGACCTTCGCTTGGTGGCGCGCCGAGCCGCGTCTCGACGGGGAGTTCTTCGCGCGCCTGAGCGAACTGTGCGACCGCATCATCCTCGATCTCGCGTTGGTGCGCGATGCCAAGCGCCATCTGCGTGCGATCGCGCGTCTTGTCCCGGCGCTCGAAGAGACGGCCATCGTCGATCTAGAATGGGCGCGCACGCTCGATTGGCGCGCTTCTTTGGCCGAATGTTATGACGTAGCGCGCGGGCGAGAAGCGATCCAAAACGCGCGACACGTAAGGATCACCTGCGCGCCGCGCCCCGGCACGAGTCCAGCGCCGCAAGCGGCGCTTCTTGCTGGTTGGCTCGTCAGCCGTCTCGGGTGGCGCACAGACGAACGCCAGCGGCAAATCCGCACTGCAAGCGGCGTACTCAACCTCTTCTTCTCATGGCGGCACGAAGCGGCGCACGTCGAACCGGGAAGTTTGACGGGCATCGAGTTCGAAGCGGCGAGCGGCACGAAGTTGACCCTGCGACTCGCGCCCGATGGCAAGCACATCGAGACGCTGGCTTCCGAAAACGCTATCGAGCGCACTGTCCGCTGCGACGACCGAAGCGAAGCCTGCTTGCTCCGGCGCGAACTGACCGACCTCGCACGCGATGTCGTCTATGAACAAGCGGTCTGTGCGGCCAGCGCAATCTGCGAACTTCAGTGAAGTGATCGAAGTTTACCAAGACCTCGAGCAAGCGAGTCGTCGCACGGCGGAACTCATTGTCGCCGCCGCGCAACAGGCGACGGCTGTCGGCGGGCGATTCGATCTCGCGCTTTCGGGCGGCGAAACTCCGCGCACACTCTACTCGCTGCTCGCCACGGAATTTCGCGCGAGCATTGCTTGGAGCGATGCACACGTCTTCTGGGTGGATGAAAGGTGCGTGCCGCCCGATCATGCCGACAGCAACTACCGCATGGCGTGCGAAACGCTTCTCGATCACGTGCCGATCCCGCCATCCAATGTTCATCGGATGCGCGGCGAAGAGGAACCGGAACGCGCCGCGCGCGAATACGAGAGCCTCTTGCGACGCCATTTCGGCGACGATGCGCCCCGCTTCTCGTTCGTCCTGCTCGGCATGGGCGCCGACGGACACACGGCTTCGCTCTTTCCCGGCTCGCCCGCGCTCGACGAACGTGAGCGGCTCGTGGTGGCGGTTCGCGTCGAAAAGTTGCGTGCTTACCGCTTGACGCTCACGCCCAAGGCGATAAACGGTGCTGTGCACATCGTCTTTCTGGTGGCAGGACAAGAGAAGGCCGAAGCGCTGAAGACCGCTTTCGACGAGACGACCGACCCGCATCAAGCGCCGACCAAGCTCATCCGCCCGCACAGAGGCGAACTGCGCTGGATAGTCGATCGCGCCGCAATGTCCGCCAGCCCCTAGGCGCTGTTTCGCCGAACAACGGGAAAGAGCAGGCTAAATTCCTTCCATCGCTTCGCAAAAAGCGAGAAACCTGCCAGCATCGACAAACAATCGGTTGTAACAGTCTTGTTACCAGTGGTGACAGTTTTGTTGGCCCTCGCCGAAAACTCAAAAACATCGTCACAGTTGTCAAAAAAGCTTGCATGAATCGCCACACGATAGCAACTCGAATCACCTACACATGACAGGCAGCAACAAGAATCAGTCGAGAGTGCCGGAATACGGCCAAAACGGATCGCCACCAGAGCGAATGAAAGGCCGTACAAACTAGAAGCGCGCCTCGTCGGCGAGCAGCCGACGTTGTCCGCAAACAGCGCGTGATGCAACGATCGCGCCTTTGTTGGCACCAACTTCCGTTCGTGCGGGGAAGACCACGAACGGAA
>CAKZOF010000134.1 GCA_937135995.1 uncultured Pyrinomonas sp. | reverse complement strand
GCGCTCCCGGGCATCCTTTCGGGGGCTTTGCTGTGCGGAACGCGCGCTGCCTCCGAGTTCGGCGCGACCCTGATGTTCGCCGGCAACCTCGCAGGTCGCACCCAAACCTTGACGCTGGCGGTGATGACAGCGATGGAAACGGACATCTGGCGCGCGCTGGCGCTGGCCGTGTTGCTCATGATGATCGCCGTGGGCGTGGTCATCGGGGCACGCGCACTCGTCGGCGGGCGAGACGCGCTCATCTAGTGAACCTGCCAGCGCCTCGGTTCCCAGCTTGTCCTCAAACGAACTCACCGGTTCGCGCGTAGTGTGGACGAACTCGACCGCTAGCTTGCTCCCCGATCCCTAGCTTAGCCTCAAACGAACTCATCGGATCCCAACCACGTGAGCGTGCACGTTGGCGATCCCGGCCAGTGCGTGATCGCCTCCACGCAAAACTCCGACTTGCGCCGACGCGAGAGGAACCCATTACTTCGTCGCGCGCGAGACACCAGCATACAGCGCTTCAACAGCTTAGAGTCGACTTCGCCCGCAGCATCGAGGCAACCATAGACGCTTGCTCCAGCGCTTCAAACAGGTCGATGCTGAAAGCGCTGGCCCACGTGCTTCGGCAACCGCTCTTTCTCGCTCTTCGCAGGCCGTGGCCCAGAGTCAACGCGCACGTCCCGAAGATCCGCCGTGTTCGACTCGCTCTTCGCAGGTCTTGGCCCCGAACCAATTGTGGGAGCACGAGCAGCACCGCCTACGGCAACGGCGTTCACGCTGCCGCTCACCGCTCGCGCAAAAGCGCGATGCGGCCGGTTTCTCTGTGCAATGCAGCGCGGAACAGCGAGCCGGGCAGGTTGACAGTCGGTAAATGTAACCGGTATAGTTACATTGACGAGGGGTAGAACCTGTGGCCTCCAGTCGTTTCGCCGTTGCCGTTCACACGCTGGCGCTGCTGGCGCGCGCCGAGGGCCAGCCGCTCGACTCACGCGCCATTGCACACAGCGTCAACACCAACCCAGTAGTGATCCGCCGTGCGCTGTGCGCGCTGGCGCGCGCGCGCGTGATCCGTGTACGGCGCGGCGCGGGCGGCGGCGCGGCGCTGGCACGCGCGCCGCACGAGATCACTTTGCTCGACATCTACCGCGCGGTGAACGGCGGCGCCGCTTTCGCGCTCCACCCAGCGCCGCAGCGCCGCTGTCCGGTGGGCCGCAGCATTCACGCCGTGCTTTGCTGGGTGCAAGACGAGATCGACGCGGCGGTGCAGCGGACGCTGGCCGAGATCACGCTGCAAGATGTGGTCGATCGACTGCAAACAGGCCGGCGGCCAACCCCGACGCGAGGAAGGAAAAGATGAGAGAATTTTTGTTGGAGCTAGCTGGTGAAGAGCGGTTCACGAACCGGCCCGCGCCGGAACAAACGACGGGCGACGATGAACTGCTCGACGCCTATTCGCGAGCGGTGATCGCGGCGGCAGAAAGAGTCAGTCCGTCGGTGATCAACATCGAGTCGCGCTACGCGTCGGGCGTGCGCAGCACGGGAAGCGGCTTCATCTTCACGCCCGATGGACTGGCGATGACGAACAGTCATGTCGTGCGCGGCGCTTCGCGCCTGGAGGTGATGCTGGCCGATGGGCGCACGACGCACGCCGATCTGGTTGGCGACGATCCTGAGACCGACCTTGCTGTGGTGCGCTTGGACGCGCCCAATCTCGTGCCAGCAGCGCTCGGCGAGTCGCGCAAGGTGCGCGTCGGACAGCTAGCCATCGCCATCGGCAATCCGTATGGTTTTCAGTGCACGGTGACGGCCGGCGTGGTCAGCGCGCTCGGGCGCGCGCTCCGCTCCCGTTCGGGCCGGTTGATGGACGACATCATACAGACCGACGCTGCGCTCAATCCGGGCAACTCCGGCGGTCCGCTGGTCAACTCGCGCGGCG
>CAKZOF010000133.1 GCA_937135995.1 uncultured Pyrinomonas sp. | reverse complement strand
GCCGTGGTTCAGTTAAGAACTGTCGATGCGGCGCGCCGCATGCAAGATCCGTCTCTTTTCGCTTTGCGCTGCAACTGCATCCGCCGCTCTCCGCCGGTCGAGCTTGCGAGCGCGATCCGTCTCTCGGCGCGCGGTGACTTTCACTACCTCTCGGCACCGCTTCCGCGCTCGACTCCGGTGACAGCGCCGCGCTCGCGCGAGTCCAAGGCGCGATGTGCGCAGAACCGCTCGCTGGAAATTCTTCCGCCGACTCAGGCCATGGCCGTTCCCGCGAGGAGCGCGAACAGGACGCGCAGCGCCACGCCCAGAAGCCAGACTACCAGCACCACGCCCCACGCAGCGGCAGCCGAAAGGCGGGCGACGCGTCCCAGGCCGACGGCGGCCAGATACAGCCCGTAGAAAGCGAAAAGGTCGAACACGCCCAGCAGCGTCGCCAGCACCGGATGCGCCGTCGCATCCACGAGGAAGCCGAGGTTGGCACGCGCTAGTCCTCTGCGCGCTTGCGTGATATCGATCTCTTCGGGCGCTTGAAGAAAGAGCATCACCGTGTCGGCGATCGTCTTCAGGATAACAGGCGGCAGACTCGAATAGACGTAGACGGAGAGCGCTTGCCAGTAGTTCATCTTCCCGCCCATCGCCAACGCGCCGGCGAGATAGAGCGCCCCGCCGATGGCGATGAAAAGGACGATGACGACGGCCGGCGAAGCGTAGCTCAGGTACTTGAAGACCGGCTTCATCTGCTGTTCGATGATCTGCTCTTTGGCTTCCGGCGTCATGTTGCTAAGGCGCGGGGCCTCTTCCACGTTCCGGCGGACGAGATTTTCGTAACCTATCCGTTGGATGAGTAGCATGTTGTAGAGCGTCACGACTGCGATGAAGATCAAGGTCGCGGCGAGAAAGCGCGGTCGTGCACGCAACGAATCGAACGCCCGCGCTGGTTCGAAGAAGATCGCGCTGAGCGTTTCTGCCGTGGACATCGTCTCGTTTGCCGTGTGGTTCTGTTGGTTCATGTCGCTCTCCTCGAAACAAGGCCTTCCGGAGAAGGGCGCGCCGCTCGTTGGGCAACTGGGCGCGAGTGTTGAAAGAGCGAGAGCTTATCATCAGTTCGGCTGTTGAAAAAGCTCGCGCAGACTCGGCAATTGAAAAGCTCGCACGCGCAAGAGCGCCGTGAGCGGCTGTTCAACGCAGACCGATTCTAGACGTGCAATCTTCGTTCTCCGTCGGACCTGTTGCCGTCAGTTTTTTCGGTCAGTTCTTTTCGGTTTGCTTCGAGGTGGCCAACTCAGGTCAAGCCTTTTCCAATTGGGCAAACTTCTCGACGAGCTTCTTCTGGCCATAGCCGGGAAAGCTGACGACGAGCTTGGCCGAGTCTCCCGACCCTTCGCGTTTGAGGACAAGGCCGCGTCCGTATTTGGGATGGCGAACGTGCGTGCCAGGCATGAAGCCTTGCTCTCGGTCGGAAGAGTTTGGGGTGGCGCGTTCTTTGGTCGGGCGAGGCGGTGTGTTCGGCTGGTTGCTGCGCTGGCGGAAGAATTCAGCGATCGACTCAACCGAATCGTAAGTTCTGCCCGCGTAGCGGCGCGGCTCGGACTGCCGTTCGCCGCGCAGAGCCTCCGCCGCGTGGCGGTTTTCGAGCGCGGTGGCGCTGCGCGCAAAACTCAGCCATGAACGCCCACGCGAAAGATCCTCGATCAGGTCGAGCGGCAGTTCGTTGAGGAATTGCGATGGCTCGGACGCCATATCTTCGCCGTACACGCGCCGTCGCATTGCATGCGTGAGGTAGAGCGTCTGTTGCGCGCGCGTGATGGCAACGTAGCACAGCCGCCTCTCCTCTTCGAGTTCGGCGCGATCCGTTGCCGCGCGCGCGTGCGGAAAGAGCCCATCTTCGAGCCCGACGATGAAGACGACAGGAAACTCCAACCCCTTGGCCGCATGCATGGTCATCAGCGTGACGCGCGCATCGCGCCGATACTGATCGACATCGGAGACGAGCGCTGCTGTATCGAGAAAGGCGCGCAACCCATCGCCCTGTTGCGCGTCGTATTCGACGGCCGCGTTGACCAGTTCTTGCAGGTTGGCCAGACGCGCCTCCGCCTCTTCGCTGTTCTCCAATTTGAGGGCTTGTTCGTACCCCGTGTCGAGGATGGCGGCCTTGACCACTTCCGAGGCCGGAGCCTGCTGCGCGAGCGCGACGAGCCGCGTGATGATCTGCTGAAAGGATCGGAGCGCTGCCACTGCGCGCGGCGCAAGCCCATCGTTCTGCTCCGTCATGATGGCGATCGTCTCCCAATGCGAGACGCCGTAGTCGCGCGCGCGCCGTTCGATCTCGTCTGTGGTCTGGCGGCCGATGCCGCGCGGCGGCGTGTTGATGACGCGTTGCAGCGAGATGGAGTCGTGCGGGTTGAGGGCGAGCTTCAGGTAAGCGATGATGTCGCGCACCTCGGCGCGTTCGTAGAAGGAAAATCCTCCGACGATCTGATAGCTGATCCCCAACCGTCGCAGCGCTTCTTCGAAGAGACGCGATTGAGCGTTGGTTCGATAGAGCACGGCGATGCGTGTGTGCGGGTCGCTCGCCAAGTGTTCTTGAATTTTGGCCGCGACGAAACGCGCTTCCGTTTCGGCATCGGGCGCTTGGTAATAGCGAATCTTGTCGCCCGCCGGATTCGACGTCCACAGGCGTTTCCCTTTGCGCTCCGTGTTGTGGCTGACGACGTGGCTGGCGGCATCGAGGATGTTCTGCGTCGAGCGATAGTTCTGTTCAAGTCGGACGACGCGCGCGTTTGGGTAATGTTGCTCGAAATTCAGGATGTTCGAGATGTCCGCCCCGCGCCAGCGATAGATCGATTGGTCCTCGTCGCCGACGACGCAGATGTTCTGCTGGCGTTCGGTGAGCAGGTGGATCAGGGCAAACTGCAACGCGTTGGTGTCTTGGTACTCATCGACGAGGATGTAGCGGAAGCGGTCGTTGTAGCGCTCGCGCACTTGATCGACGCGGCGCAAAAGGCGCACCGTCTTGATCAAAAGGTCGTCGAAATCGAGCGCGTTGTTGGCGCGCAAACGTTCGTCGTAGAGGCGAAAGGCCCGTGCGATGGCTACGCGCCGTTCGTCGTTCTGTTCGATGCGAGCGGCATAAAGTTCGGCATCTAGACCGCTGTTTTTAGCGTGGCTGATGGCCGATTGAACCGAGCGCGCGTTCAAGCGCTGTTCGTCGTAGCCGAGCTCCCGTAAGCAGTTCTTCACCAGACGGACGGAGTCGTCTTGATCGTAGATCGTGAAATCGCGCGTGTAACCTTCGCCGAGCGCCTCGATGTCGCGGCGAAGGAGGCGCACGCACAGGCTATGAAAGGTCGAAATCAGCGGCGCGCTCGGCAACGGCGCGCCGCGCAGCAGTTGCTCGACGCGCTCGCGCATCTCTTCGGCTGCCTTGTTAGTGAAGGTGACGGCTAAAATGTTCGCTGGCGGGACGCCGCGTTCGGCAATCAGGTAAGCGATGCGGTGCGCGATGACGCGCGTTTTACCCGATCCGGCTCCGGCTAGGACGAGGACCGGCCCCTCGGTGGCCGTGACGGCTTCGCGCTGCGCTTGGTTGAGCGATGCCAGAAGATCCATGAACGAAACGTACGTTGCCCGTTGTTTCTGTTTGTGATGGCGCAAGCTCCTTCTTCATGACTGGAGGCGCGCTGCAAGCGGCGCTCCCAGCGATAAAGAAAAGCGCGCTCGACGATAGAGGGCGAGCATAGCACACCGAAACGGGAAAACGGGAACCACGCCGCGGCGGGTTCCACCTGACTTGGTGTCGCGGTCGAGGAAGGCACTAGCGGATCGTCCGAAGGTGAGAGGAGGACGGAAAAGATCCAAAGCAGAAGGGGCGAGCCTCCACCGAGGTTCGCCCCTTCTGCTTTGCAGCAGACCCAACCCTGGCTCGTTCACAGTCCGTGAGGACTGCGTTTCATTCCCCATTCCCGCTTGTTCTTTACTCCCCCTTGCTCTAGTTTTGCGGTCTCATTGGACCGCAAAAATCAAGCTGACCCATAGCCGCTTCTCGTGCTCTCCGGTGTCGGGCCGGTTTCGCTCGCCGACCCCGCACTTACGGCGGCGGAAGCGGCCCGCGCCGAAGTCTCCGGTCGCTTTTCGGCCTCGGTCTTTCGACCAGAGAGATCGAGACCGATGAGCTGTCCTACTTTGGCGAACAGCAGCGGCAGCACGACGGTTTGCGCCGTCGTGGCAAGTTGGTCCACCGCGCGCTCGCCTATGTTGGAGATCTCCTCTTGCAGCCGCGCGTAGGCGCGTGACTCTTTTAGCCGCTCGACAAGGCCAGGCTTTTCCGGCTCTGTCGGTGCGGGAGGCATCATGTAGGCCCGCTCGTAAGATGTGGCGACGCCTTTGGTGTCCCAACCCTCTTCCTCGCCGGAGGTCAAGCTCCCGCCGATGCTGTAGCCGAGCAGAAAGCCGACGCCGAAAGCCCCGGCGGTGAAAGCCAGTGGGCGACGCCGGAATTGCTCGCGCCAGTCGAGCGCCTCTTTGACCTGTTGGTATTGTGTTGCCACGGTATCTTTAATCTCCTCGACGGTGTGAGCGATGGATTCACGCGTCTCTTCCATGCGCCGCTGCAACTCCTCTTTGGTCAATTCGCCGGAATCGGTCGCCGTTCGCGCTACGATTGAATCTCTTTCTTCAGCCATTGTTTGTCCTTCCTCAGCTCCTCTAGGCTTTGACTCGGTACCACGCTCTGCGCAGCCAGCCGCTTCTTCATCGCCCGCGCGATGCCGCCACCAATGATGGCAAGCAACGCGCCGGTGAGCAAGAAGCCAAGGGCATAGTGGTTCGGCGGCTCGATGCCGGTAAACAAGCTGGAGATGAAGAAAGCAAGGGCCGTGCTCAGCAGTACCACGCCGATCAAGGCGACGCCCGCGCCGAAAGCGAGAAGAACAAGGCCGCGAACATAGGCCGCGATCTCTTCACGAAGCTCCACGCGAAGCAGACTTATCTTGGTATCGAGTAATTTGACGACATCATCGCCTAGACGGCCGAAAAGAGCCGGTAGGTTCTCCAAATCGGCGTGATGTTTCACCGCCGGCGCCGCTCCGGTGGCGTTGCGCTCCATTTCAGCCATGATGGGGGGCCCTCCCTCGCATCCTTACCGGCGCCCGCCGCGGAACAGCAACCCGAGCAGAAAACCGGCCGCCGCCGAAATCAACAACGCCTGTCCCGGATTCTGGCGCGCATACGATTTAGCGTTCTCGGCCACTTCGCGGATGTCTGTGTTCTGCAGGTCTTTGATCTTCTCGCCGACGACCGTGGCCTTTTCAGAGATGTACTCCTTGGCCTGCGTGGCAGCGGTGGCGACCTTTTGCCCGAGGTGCTGTGCTTGTTCCCGCGTCTGTGAAGCAAGCGAGCTGTCGCTGCTCGATCCAGCGGATGAGCTAGTCGATGAGTACGAGCTTTCGCCTGACCCGCCAGCCGTCCCGTAACCGTAATTGAGGGCATCTTCTCTGCTTTGTGACATGGTCCTTGATCTCCTTTTCGATCTAAACTTCGTTGAACGTATGATTCTTCGCTATGAACAACGCTCCGAAGAACAACAAGAGCAAACCATGTGCCGTCCGCTCCGTTCCGCCGCGCGCTCACAAAGAGTTACTTCGCCGCTTGCCAGGGCGCGCTCTTTTGTCGCGAAACTGTACACGCCCCGGCGGCACACGAGCACAGTTACAGTACAGCGTCGAACAGATGCCGAACCGCGTGCGTCGACGCCGCGAGCGCGGCGCGGGCGGCACTGGGAGTTGCTCGATCCAGCCGGAGCGGACGCCCGCTCTCCGCTCCGGACGAAGTCCAACAAAACGTTCCATCGGAAGGTGCGAGGAGCGACCAGTGCGTCCGAGGGGCTGGCGCGATATACTCGCTTCGGTTCGAGAAACGAAGCCGAATCCTGAGCCGACGCGAACTCTTTCAAGGGAGGTCCGACATGGCGATCAAGAGCATCAACCCAGCGACGGGCGAAACGCTACGC
The DNA here is from genome assembly GCA_937135995.1 of uncultured Pyrinomonas sp. GTDB lineage: Bacteria > Acidobacteriota > Blastocatellia > Pyrinomonadales > Pyrinomonadaceae > Pyrinomonas. The sequence goes on along the minus strand of CAKZOF010000133.1, from coordinate 682 downwards.
TCTTTCGTTCCTCTTTCGGATGAAGAGGTGGAGGCGCGTTTGCGCCTCGCGGCGGAAACGTTTCAGTCCTACCGCCGGACGGATTTCGCGGATCGTGCTGCGAAGATGTCCCGCGTTGCTGCCACGCTCGAAGCGGAAAAAGAGAGTTTTGCCCGTTTGATGACGGCCGAAATGGGCAAGCTTTTGAAGGCTGCCGTGGAAGAGGCAGAAAAATGCGCTTGGGTGTGCCGGTACTACGCCGAAAACGCCGCGCGTTTTCTCGCCGACGAAGAGGTGACGACCAGCGCCACGCGCAGCTTCGTGCGCTACCAACCGTTGGGCCCCGTGCTTGCCATCATGCCATGGAATTTCCCCTTCTGGCAGGTCTTTCGTTTCGCCGCGCCGGCGCTCATGGCCGGCAACGTCGCCTTGCTCAAGCACGCTTCCAACGTGCCGCAGTGCGCGCTGGCCATCGAAGAGATCTTCGCGCGAGCCGGTTTCCCCAAAGGCGTCTTTCAGACGTTGCTCGTTGAATCGCGTGCCGTGGAGAAGATCCTGCGCGACCGGCGCGTGGTCGCTGCCACGTTGACCGGCAGCGAGGGCGCTGGGGCGAGCGTGGCTGCCATCGCCGGCAGCGAGATCAAAAAGACTGTGCTCGAACTGGGCGGAAGCGACCCGTTCATCGTCATGCCGAGCGCCGATT
>CAKZOF010000132.1 GCA_937135995.1 uncultured Pyrinomonas sp. | reverse complement strand
CGATGTTGAAGCGTTGGAAGTTCTCGAAAGTGCCGGCGTCTATCTCGGTCGGGAAAGGCGAAGAGATGAGCCAATCGGTGAAGAACCCGCCGTCGGGCAGGCGCGTGATCTCTTGCGCGGCGGCGGCTCCCGCGCCGGCAAAGGCGCACACGGACGCAAAGAAGAGCAACCAACGTCTCGCCAAGTATCTGTTCATGTTGCCTGCGAAAGATCCGCTCGCCGGTGAAGCTCCACCCGCGTCCGCTGCCGAAACGGCCAGCCATCAGAGCGTGTTCTTCGTCAAGTGAAACGTCGCGCGGTAGCGATCGGCGCGGTAGATCGTGCGCACGGATTCGATGGCGCGCCCGTTGTCCCCATAGACGACGCGGTGAACGACGAGCACGGGCGAACCGGCGCGAATCGAAAGGTAACGAGCTTCGCGCCGCGGCGCGCGCGCCGCCTCCAGCACCTCGTCAGCGCTCTGCATGCGTATGCCGTGCTCCTCTTCGAGGATGCGGTAGAGCGAATCGCGCTCCAAGTCGTAGGTTTCCAGGTCGGGACAGAGCGATGCCGGGATGTAGTTCGTCTCGTAGGCCATGGGCGTCCCATCGGCCAAGCGCAGGCGTTCGAGGTGAAAGACCTCTTCACCCGCCGCGATGCCAAGTTCGGCGGCGACTTGCTGCGTGGCCCGCTCGCGTCGAAGCGCGATCAACTTGGAGCTCGGCGCGAGTCCTCGCTGGCGCATGTCTTCAGAAAAACCGACGAGGTTGCGCGTGTGCACATCGACCTTGCGGCGCGCGACAAACGTTCCGATGCCACGCTCGCGATAGACCAAGCCGTCTTGCCGCAAAGCGCGTAGAGCCTGCCGCGCCGTCATGCGACTGACGCCGTAACGCTCGGCCAGTTCGCGTTCCGATGGGACGGGCGCGCCGGGCGCGATTTCGCCGCGATCGATCATCTGCCGCAGCTTCTGCTGGATTTGCGCGTAAAGTGGGACGTAGCTGTTGCGATCGAGCGGCCTTTCCATTACTCTTGCCCTGAGTTGGATAGCGGACTATACCACCTCGCGAGCTTTGATCATTACCACGTCGGGCGCGGGCTGTCAACGCGTTTCGGGCGTGCCCGGCGTGGGCGAACTGCGAGTGGAAAGGAGTGAAGAATTTCAGTGTCGTTGATGTTGCAAGAGATTGCGGAGCAACCGCGCGCGCTCGCCGACACGATCCGCGAAGAACGCGCCAAGGTCGTACGCCTCGGCCAGCACCTTTTGCGCAAACGCGAGATAGATCTGATCGTCATGGTCGCGCGCGGCAGTTCCGACAACGCGGCGCTGTTCGGCCGTTACTTGATCGAAATCCGCACCGGTATTCCGGTTTCGCTGTCGGCACCGTCCGTCTACACGCTCTATGACGCGCGCCTCAAGCTGGACCGCGCGCTTGTCATCGGCGTGTCGCAATCGGGCGAGGGCGAGGATGTCAATTTCGTGCTCGCACGTGCGCGCGAGTGCGGCGCCTTTACGATCGGCATCACGAACGAGCCGACATCGAGCATGACGCGCATCGTTGATGAAACGCTTCTCATGCACGGCGGACGCGAGCAATCGGTGGCGGCGACCAAAACCTACACGGGGCAGATGATGCTCTTCTACATGCTGGCCGAAGCGCTCGCCGATCGCTCGAACGATCGTCTCGATTTCGAGCGCATCCCCGATTACGTCGCCACCGCGCTCGATCTTCGCCCACAGGTTGAAGAACTCGTCGCGCGCTACGTCTTCATGGAGAACTGCGTCGTCGTTGGTCGCGGTTTGAGCTATGCCAATGCCTACGAACTCGCGCTCAAGCTGATGGAGACGTGCTACGTCGTCGCCGAACGCTTCTCGTCGGCGGACTTCTTTCACGGGCCGCTGGCCATCGTCGAGCGCCATTTCCCGATCATCCTCTTTGCACCGCCGGGCGTGACGCTCCCCGGCGTCGTCAGCTTGATGGAACGCTTACGCGAACTTCGCGCCGACGCGCTCGCCATCACGGCGAGCAAACGAGCGGCGGAGCTTGGCACGCGCGCGCTGTGCATGCCGCCGGAGATCGATGAATTCCTCGCGCCGATCCCGTACATCGTGCCGGGTCAACTCTTCGCCGCACTGCTGGCCGACGCGAAAGGACTCGACCCGGACAAGCCGCGCTCGCTCTCGAAAGTGACGCGCACGTTGTGACTTGCGCACTAGACAAACAACGAGCGCGGTTCGGCGCGAAACAGCCCGCCCCGGTCCGGCGTTGAAAGTCGAGCGGCAGCAAGGCAGATGCCCGCCCGCGCGCACGAAGCGTCTGCCGAGCGGCGCTGCATCTACTTTGGCTGGACACGGGGCACTCGCGCCTCTTCAACCGCCAACGCTGGTCGCCCGACCGCTCATCGCGCGCACGAAAAATGTGCGTGACGGCGCTCGCAATGGCCCGCTTCCGGACCTGTGTTCGCCGCGTGCTGGCGCGAATTGATTTTCTCGCCCGCAACAAACAGTCATAGTCTGTGTTCACTGCGCGCATTACAGAGAACGCGCGCCGATCCGCGATGGCGCTTTCGCAACAAACGATATTACCTATTTTCACTGCGCGCATGGTGTGGACCATCTTTTGACCGGGCAGCCAGACCGCGGCTCGGCGGCGCAAGCTAACTGGCGCGCGGCGCTTCGTGTTAAGCTTGAGAGCGCAATTAATTTTTCAGAAAGGGTTGAAGTCAATCCATGCCGCTCCCATACGCTCCAGGCGATGATCTTATCTTTCAACTCGAAAGCGCGTTCGCGCTGTTGCGCGTGCTTGCCGTGGAAGAGCGCGAAGAAGGCATCGTCTGGCACATCATGGCCTATGAGGACTTCTTTCCCGACGTCGAGTCGGCGGAAGCGGCGCTCCAGCAACCGGAGCAGCTTTCGGTGCGTGCCGCGCATCTTGCCCTGACCGATCGCGCACTCAGCAAGACGCCCGCCGCGCGACTCGGCAACCGTCCCGTTGCCGAGCACGAACTGGCAGCCTATCGCCGCTGGCAAGCGCAGGGCGGCCCAGTCGCCGACCGTTCCGTGCTTTTGCTCCTCGGCTTGCGTTGAAAGACGCCGAAGCTTCTCGATCACGCGCGCTGAAAGAGAGGCCCGGCGTCGGCCGCCGGGCTGTGGAACTCAACGCCTACGGCTTTGATCGTGCGCGGCGGGCGCAAACTCGGTTCGCCGTCGGGAGACGCGCGCTTCCGGCCGGGTGACGACCGACGGGTCTCTGTCAAAAAGACCGTTCCCAAGAGCAACGAGTTGTGCTACATTTCCCGCCACTGCCCCGGCAAAGACGACCTGCCTCACCCGGACAAGGGCGCTTTTCAAATCACCCGCTTCGTTTCGCGGTCCGCCGTGCGGGAAGGCGAAGCGTCGGTAGATGGAAAGGACCACAGGATCATGGCGCGATCGAATTTCGCCAAGCTTGCGATCTCCGTCGCCGTCTGGAGCGCGCTCCTTTTTGCCTTTCGCGGCGAGGTTGGTGCCGCTGCGGGTCCGATCTTGCTGACGGAAGCCAATTCGACGCGCGCCATTGCGCTCGACGTCGTCACGTGGCGTCGCGATCCTTTTCCACTCGTGCAACCCGTCAGGTTCGGTGCGGATGACCGAACGCGCATCATGCTCTTCGCCATGGGGCTCGAGTTGCTCCCGGACGAGGACGCGCGCGCTGTGGCCGCCGATGCGCAAGACAGCGCGGGAAGGATCTACGCCCTCAAGGTCGAGGACGTGCGCCCGGTCCCCGGATTCGAGTGGATGAAGGCGGTAACCATCCGATTGCCCGACGAGCTGGGCGAAGTCGGCGACGTGCTAATGCGCCTCTACATTCACGGCGAAGCGAGCAACCGCGTCCGCGTCGCCATCGGCCGCGCTGGCGGCGGCCCGCCCGATGACCCCGGCGCGCGCCCCAATCCGGCCCCGCCTTCGCCGCCCGCGCCGACGCCCACGCCGACGCCGCCCACTTATGCCGGGCCGGCCTCACGCGCCGACGCCATCCGCTTTCTCGAACAGGCAACGTGGGGCCCGACGCCGGCGCTCATCGAGCGCGTGCAGCGCATCGGCATTCGCGCCTTTCTGGAAGAACAGTTCAATGCCCCCATCTCCACTTATCCGGATCTTCCAGCCGTGCCGCCGATGCCGCCGCAGGATGCTTCGCCCGATTACATACGCGACAACTACACGCTTTTCCCCTTGCAGGTGCGCTTTTTCCAGAACGCGCTCAACGGGCAGGACCAGTTGCGCCAGCGCGTGGCTTTCGCCCTCAGTCAAATCTTCGTCGTCTCGGGACTGGAGATCTCGCAATCGCACGCGATGTCGCCCTACCTGCAGATGCTTCAACACAACGCGTTCGGCAACTTCCGGCAACTGCTACGCGACGTAACGCTCAGCCCGGCCATGGGTCGCTACCTCGATATGGTGAACAACGACAAGCCCGACCCGCGTCGCGGCATCTCGCCGAACGAGAACTACGCGCGTGAACTGCTGCAACTATTCACCATCGGCGTGCACCGCCTCAATCCCGATGGCACGCTGCAACTGGACGCCGACGGGCGGCCCATTCCGACCTATGATCAAGAGACCATTGAAGAGCTGGCGCGCGTCTTCACGGGATGGACCTATGCGCCACTGCCCGGCGCTCCCATGCAGAAGCACAACCCGCGCAACTTCCTCGCGCCCATGGTCCCGTATGAGAGCAATCACGACAAAGATGCCAAAACGCTCTTCGGCAACATTGTGCTTCCTGCTGGGCAATCGGCGGAAAAAGATCTGGACGATGCGCTTGACATTATCTTTAATCACCCGAACGTCGGCCCGTTCATCGCCCAGCGGTTAATTCAACATCTGGTGACGAGCAATCCGAGTCCGGCTTATGTGCGCCGCGTCGCCGCCGTGTTCGACAACAACGGGGCGGGCGTGCGCGGCGACCTGCGCGCCGTGGTCGCGGCCATCCTGCTCGACCCAGAAGCGCGCGGCAACGTGAAGAACGCGCCCGACTACGGGCACCTGCGCGAACCCGTGCGTTTGATCTTGAACGTGCTGCGCGCGTTCAACGCGACTAGCGACGGCACGGGGCTCGCCGAGCAAGGCGCGCAGATGGGCCAGCGACTCTTCTATGCGCCTTCGGTCTTCAACTACTACCCGCCGGACTACCAAGTTCCCGGCACCAAATTGCTCGGGCCCGAGTTCGGCATCCAGACGACGGCGACGACTTTTGCGCGCATCAATTTCGTCAACTCCATCGTCTACGGGCGCATCGCGCCGCCGTCGAACGCGCCGCCCGGTTCCATGGGAGCGCAGATCGACCTCGCTCCGTGGCAGGCCTTGGCCGATGATCCGCAACGCCTGATCAATGCGCTCGACGACCTGCTGCTTCACGGCACCATGTCGCCGCAGATGCGCGCCGTGATCACGCAAGCGGTGACTTCCATTCCGGCGTCGCAGCCGTTGCAACGCGCGCAAGCAGCCGTCTATCTGGTCCTATCGTCATCGCAATACCAAGTGCAGAAGTGACGTAAAGAGGCGAAACGAACCCCGCACGAGGAGAAACGAACATGTTGCATTCGCGGCGAGAGTTCATCAAACGCATCGCACACGCCATCGGTGCAGCGGCGTTCATGGAAGGGTTTCACCGGCTCGGTTGGGCCAGCGCCTTTTTGCCGCAAGAGTCGAACGACTATCGCGCGCTGGTCAGCATCTTCCTCTACGGCGGCAACGACGGCAACAACACCATCATTCCGGCGGAGACGGCCGAATACCAAACCTACGCTTCGGTGCGCGGCACGCTCGCTATTCCGCAAGCCGATCTGCTGCCGATCACGCCGTCGAACATGAGCCTGCGCTTCGGGTTGCATCCGTCGCTGCGCGACATTCACGACCTGTGGGGCGAGCGCAAGCTAGCCGTGCTGTGCAACGTCGGGACGCTGGTCGAGCCCATCACGCGCGACCAATATCTGCGCGGCGCGCAACGTCCCGACAGCCTCTTTTCACATTCCGATCAGCAAGCGCAGTGGCAGGCGTCGATCTCCGATCAGCCGAGCCGCACCGGGTGGGCCGGCAGGCTGGCCGATCGACTGGGGGCCAACGAACAGTTTCCCATTCTGATCTCGGTCGCCGGATCGAGCCTGTTCGCCACGGGGGCACAAGCTCGCCCGCTCGCGCTCGTGCCCGGCTCGTCGTTCGGGCTTCGCGGCTTCGGCACGTCGCCATCGGAAAGAGCGCGCCTCGAAGCGCTGCGCCAACTGCTTCGCGTAGACACCGAGATGGAGCTGGTCCGCAAGGCGAGCGAGTTGACCGAACAAGCCATCGTCAACAGCCAACTGCTCAATCAAGCGTTGTCGAACGCGGCGCCGCTGCAAACGCAGTTCCCTTCCACCTCGCTCGGCAAGCAACTGCAACAGGTCGCCAAGATCATCGCCGCTCGCGGCGCGCTCGGGGCGCGTCGCCAGATCTTCTTCTGCTCGCTCGGCGGCTTCGACACGCACAATAACCAGTTGCCGACGCAGGCTAGTCTGCTCGCTCAGCTCGGTCAAGCGATGCGCGCCTTCTACGCGGCAACCGTGGAACTCGGCGTCGCCACGTCGGTGACGACCTTCACCCTGTCGGATTTCGGGCGCACCCTCAAACCGGCAGCCGGCGGCGGCACGGATCACGCTTGGGGCAGCCACCATTTCATCATGGGCGGTG
>CAKZOF010000131.1 GCA_937135995.1 uncultured Pyrinomonas sp. | reverse complement strand
CCGAGTTTGGAAGCGCGTGTGGCAACGATCAAACCATCCACACGATGATCGAGCAACGAATCGAAGGCGGCCAAATCCTCCTTAGCGCTCTGTTCGCTGACGCAGATGAAGAGGTTGTAACCGCGCGCGGCGAGCACTTCGCGGACGCCGCGGCTCAGTTCGGCGGCGAATGGGTTAGCGATATCACCAAGCACCAAACCGACCGTCTCCGTCCGCTGCCGTTTGAGGGCGCGGGCCAGCCCATTTGGCCGATAGTTCATCTTGCGCAGCGCGGCGAGCACCCTTTCGCGCGTCTCTGCGCTCACGTAGCCGCTTCCGTTGAGCACGCGCGAGACGGTCATCGGTGCCACGCCGGCGGCAGCGGCGATATCGGTGAGCGTTACGTGTCGTTTCGGCGGCTTGGACATCTTCTGATAACCTTAACAGGAACCTCTTCTACCACAAATGCCCCATCTTCCGCAACCCTTTTTTTTTTCAAGGCTATCCTAAGCTTTAAGTTCGCTGTCGTCTGAGGAGAAGAGCAAGGAGCGTGAGGATCAGCGTGCTCCCCGCCGAGAACAAACAGTATTCGCAAAAAGCGCGTATGGCGAAGGCTTGTAGATAGAGCAGCCACAGCGTTACGCCGAACATTGTGAGCGTAAGCGGCAGCAGTAGCCTCCGTGCCGCCTTATAACCGAACGCGGCTAAAGTCGCGAGGCTGAAGACGGCAAAATAGGCGAGCGCGCCGATCCCGGCGAGAGGTACAGAACCGAGTTCAGCGTATTGGCTGCTCAGAACCGCCGAACACCCGGTTAAAATCGTACAACGAGCCGTGCGACCAGCGAGATGTTCGACCGTTAAATAGGCCGCATCGCCTAGACCGATTAGAGCGACCACTGCCATGAGGGTGAGAATCGCTCGCCCTTTCAACCAACCCGACATAGTGTCGCCTGTTGTAGCGGCCATCCCGATTCTCTGAGGTTCGCCACGTTCATCTGGGCGCTTTTATGGATGTTCGCCGAGCGCCTCCTTAATCGCCGCCCGCAATCCATCAGCGGTGGTCGATTGATAGGGGATTTCGCGCTCATTGATGAAGACGGTCGGTGTCCCGTAAACGCCGAGCGAGCGACCGCGCCGCATATCGGCCAAGATTCGTTCGTTGACTTGTGGGCTATCCATGTCGCGCCAGAATCTTTCAAGGTCGAGTTTCAGGGTGCGCGCGTATTCAGCGAAGATCGGGCGCGCATCTTCTGCATCGGCCCAGCGCGATTGCGTGTCGTAAAGTAGATCGTGCATCTCCCAGAAACGGCCTTGAAGCCCCGCCGCCTCGGCGGCCTTAGCCGCTTCGAGCGCATGCTTATGGATGGATGTGAGCGGGAAGTTGCGAAAGACGATCTTCAAACGCGCGCCGAACTCAGGCGCTACACTCTTCACCTCTTTCGTCAAAGCCGCGCACGATGGGCATTGGAAGTCGGCAAACTCCTCGAGGATGACGGGGGCTTCCGCGCCGCCGCGGAAATGGGCTGGCTCGGCGCCCGGCGCGATCGCGAGTGGCAGCAGAAGGCGAGCTTTTTTGGGGAAACGGCCCTCGCTCAACGCCTTCTGCTCGAAACGCTCGACCGCGAAGGGATCTCACAGCTCCCGTCTGAAATAGCGCACTCGATTTTCGCTTCGATTTGATCCAGCCGGTGCTCGAATCTCACAGCTCCCGTCTGAAATAGCGCGCTCCCCAGTCGCGCGCTTCGAATTCTTCCGCCGGACTCCATTTACGAAGCGCGCGATCTAGTCTTGCCGCGGCATAAACCGATGCGTTGGCGTCTTACGCTCAGGTTGACCCGCTGATCTTCTCCCGAGACCGTGCGCGAAAACGCGAGGGTCAACCATCCTGTCGTCGAGCATGAAGCTTCCGAAGCGCATAAACTGGAGAGAGATCCCCGTCGAAAAGGTGGCGGAAGGGATCGAACGTCAGGTGATCGTCGGCGAGAAGCTGATGCGTTGTCGCCTGCGCTTCGCGCCGCGAATCATCACGCCAGAACATAGTCATCCGCATGAGCAGATCACTTTAGTTGAAAGCGGGCGCGTGCTCTTTCTTCTCGACGGAGAGGAGGTTGTGGCCAGCGCGGGCGAGGCGCTCTATTTTCCGCCGAACAGCCGACACGGAGCGACGATGCTAGACGAAGAGGTAATCCTGATCGATATCTTCGCCCCCTCCGCGCCGAGACCTTTTGCCGGATAGGTAGGGGATTGCGGGGTTGACAGTTGAGGGGGAGAAGGTTAAAATTGAAATTGAAAGTCGTTTTCATTTTCAATCACTGTGAGGAAGCTTCATGTCCTATCCGCTCGAGCGCGCAAAAGTCATTATCATCATCCTCTTTCTCGCCGTCTGCTCCGCCTCAGCGCAGGCTCAAACCGGCTCCCTTCGCGGGCGTGTCACGGACACGCTGGGCGCGGTCGTACCGAATGCGCCCATCATGCTGCGAAATCTGACCACAGGATTAGAGCGCACGGCGACGACCGGAGCCGACGGAACGTTCGCCTTCGCTGGCGTGCGCGAAGGGCGCTATCTTCTGACGGTTACGGCATCCGGTTTCGCGCCGCTCTCAAAAGAGATCGACACGATCGCGCAGGAGATCGCGTTGACTTTGGAACCGGCCCCCTTGCACGAACAGACCATCGTTGTCTCCGGATCGCGCTAAGAGGAGTTGCGCGAATCGTTGAACGCGCGCGTTGAAGTGTTGACGAGAGCGCGCATCCGCGACACAGGATATGAGACGGTCGCCGAAGTTTTGCGCGAACTGCCGGGCGTTGTGACGCGCCGCGGATCGGAGACGGCGGGTGCCGCGGGCGAACAGATTCAAGGCATAGATTCGCGCCAAGTGCTCGTTCTTCTCGACGGCCAGCCGCTTATCGGCGCGCGCGGCATCAAAAGCGGCATCATCAATCTCGATCGTCAATCTGTGGGTAAACTCGAACGCGTCGAGGTCGTCAAAGGAGCCGCCTCTTCGCTCTATGGATCGGATGCGATCGGCGGCGTCATCAATCTCATCACGCGCGAGCCTTCTTCCCCCATCGAGTTCTCGTTCACCTCTTCGGGCGGCAGTTTCGGCGTCTTCGATGGGCGCGGCGAGCTCGGCTTCGCGCGCGATCGAATGAGCGGCTACTTCGACTTCGAGCGTCACAAGAATAACGGCTTCGATCTTACGCCGACGACCTTCGACACGACCGGAGCGGGATTTCATCGCTACGACGCTTACGGGAGATTGCGTTTTCAAGCGACACGAACGCTCTTTTTGACCACATTTGCCAACGGCTATTGGAACCGATCGCAAGGGCGCGCTCTCGGTGAGCAGGGGGATCAGATCAACTGGACCGACGAAGAATCGCAGAATTACGGTCTCAATGCAGAGTGGCAAATGAACGCGCGCACGACCGTGCAGGCACGCGGCTATTTCGCGCGTTTCGATGAGATCTCGCGCGGAAGGCTAGCGCCACCGCTCAACACCGCCTTGCCCGACGGCAACCTTTTCGAGCGGTTCGGCAAAGCGGATGCAACTATCGCGCGCATCATCGGCGAAAGACAACTGCTGCAAGCGGGTGGCGAATGGCTGACCGATCGCTATCGCGGCATCAATCGTCTTCGCGACGCGAGCGGAGAGCGCGCCGACATGCGTACTTTGTGGGCGCAGGACCGCGTCAGCTTGAACCGTTTGACACTGATCTTGGGCGCGCGATACGACGATCACTCGATCTTCGGCGCAGCTTTCAGTCCGAAAGCTGGCGCCAATCTGCGCATCAATGAGAATCTGCGTTTGCGCGCTTCTTACGGACGCGGCTTTCGCGCTCCGGATCTCGGTCAGCTCTACTATCGCTTTCTCAATCCGACGAGCTTTTATCAAGTGATCGGCAACCCGCACCTTGAACCCAAGCACGCCAACTCATATCAGCTGGGCAGCGAATACGCGACGCGGCGCGGGAACTTTCGCTTCGGCTTTAATCTCTTTCGCAACGATGTCGCCAACCTGATCGAAGCCGTCAATCTCGGGTTCATCGCAACCCGCGCTCAGCTTGCGGCCATAATGGCCCGCGAAGGCATCGATCCATCTTTCGATCCCGTGCTCAATCGCCTTCTCTTCTTCTATGAGAACGTGCGCGATGCGAGGACGCAAGGGGTGGAGCTAAATCGAAGCATATGAGATTGGCACAGATGGATCCTTTCTGAGACATCGGTATGTGCAACCAAACCGAACTTCAG
>CAKZOF010000130.1 GCA_937135995.1 uncultured Pyrinomonas sp. | reverse complement strand
CCGGTTTCACCGTCCACCACCACTTCTGGCACGCCGCCCGTACGCGATGCGATCACCGGAACCTCACACGCCATCGCCTCGAGCGCCGCCAGACCGAAAGACTCCTGCTCGGACGGGAGCAACAGCAGGTCGGCCACCGACAGGTAGTCGACGATGCGCGGTTGCTTGCCGACGAAGATGCAAGCTTCCGCCACGCCCAGACACCGGGCGCGATGTTCGGCGTGCGCGCGCTCGGGTCCATCGCCGACCATGATGAGACGCGCCGCCACGTCTTGCCGCCGGACGCGCGCCAGCACCTCGACGCAATCGACCGGGCGCTTCACGGGACGAAAGTTCGAAACATGCACCAGGAGATGTTCGCCGCGCGGCGCAAGTTGCGCCCGTAGTTCAGGGAAAGGCCGGCGGCGGTACTCTTCGCCGCAAACGAAATTGGGGATCACTTCGATCCGGTCGAAACCGAAAGTTTCGATGGTCGCGCGCTTCAGGTATTGCGAAATGGCCGTCACGCCGTCCGATTGTTCGAGACAGTAGCGCGTGATCGGCAGATAGGACCGATCCGCGCCGACCAGCGTGATGTCGGTTCCATGCAGCGTCGTGATGACCGGCAGTCGGCGCTCGGCGCGCAGGACCTCGCGCGCCAAGATGGCGCTCACCGAATGCGGGATGGCGTAGTGGACGTGCAGCAGGTCGAGCCGTTCGGCTTGCGCCACTTCGACCATTTTGGTCGCCAGCGCGAGCGTGTAAGGCTGATGCTCGAAGAGCGGGTAGGACATCATCTCCACTTCGTGGAAGTGGATGCGCTCGTTCAGTTCGGTCAGGCGCGTCGGCAGCGCCGACGAAATGAAGTGGACCGTGTGGCCACGCCGCGCCAGCTCTTTGCCCAGTTCGGAACCGACGATTCCGCTGCCACCGTAACTCGGATAGACGGTGATGCCGACCTTCATGACCTGCGCGCTTGGCCCTGAACAGTTCGAGAGGCAGACGACCCTCGCTATCGCCTGCCTCTCGTCTCACCTGCCTACCCGTGGAGGATAAGCGAGCGAGACTGCTTGCAAACTACTTCTATCGATGGCGCTTGTCAAGAGCGAGTACGCAGACATCTTGATAACGGGTCGCTCACCTTCCCCCCGCCGTCAAGAGGACTGTCCACCAGCTCTTCGTCCGGCCAGCATCAAACATGCGTCTTGCGCCCAAAGAGGCTATAATGACGAACGAGGAGCGAAAAAATGCCGAAGATAGCCGACATTCAAGAGACGCCTAATCCAAACGCGGTCAAGTTCGTGTTACGCGAGCCCGTGTCGAACGCGCCGCGCTCTTTTCAGAGCGCAGAGGAGGCGGCGGGTGACCCGCTCGCCAAACGGTTGTTCGACATCGGCCATGTCGTCTCGGTCTTCTACATGGACCGCATGATCACGGTAGAAAAGGACGATGAAGCGGAATGGGACGAGCTTTTGCCGAAACTCGCCGAACCCATTCGCGCTGCAGCGCCGCTCGGCGAGCAGTCGGTTCCCGCCCCCAAGCCGTCGACCGAGGCGGCAACGAACGACGATCCGCGCCTCGAACAGATCAACAAGATCCTCGATGAACGCATCCGCCCCGCACTGGTCGGCGATGGTGGCTGGCTCGAGGTGGTCGGTCTCGACGGAAACACGTTGACTGTCCATTACCAAGGCGCGTGCGGCAGTTGCCCGGCCTCGGTCACGGGCACGCTCATGGCCATCGAGGGGATCCTGCAGCGCGAAGTCGATCCGGACTTGGAAGTGATCGCCATCTAGCGCGCGCCGGGCCGGTCACGCGGGACGCGCGCTGCGGTCAGCAAGAACCGCTGCCGTCCCGTTGCGGTGCGCCTCACCTTGCTCCTACGAGTAGATGTTCATCGGACGCGTTAGCAACGCCACCGGATCATCGACGTTCAGGGCTTCGTGCACGTAGAAGGCTTCGCCCGCCGCGACGCCGATCAACGCGCCATAGTAACGCATGCGCCACTCGATCTGATCGAGGAACTCTTTGCGGCTGATGCGCGTCTGCGGTTCGTCTGCATCCGGACGGTAAAACTGCGAAGCGTGCGCGCGGATGGCCGCCATCTTCTGCTCGATGAAATCCGACACATCCACGATGAACGAAGGGACGATGCGCCGTGAATAGACTGGGTGAGCGATGGCGGGCATTTTGATCGTCTCTTGCCCATGGTGTTCGTCGTACCGACGCATGGTTGCCAGCCGCGCCGCCTCACGCACGATGCGGCTCGTGTTGGCATGGTCCGGATGCGGATCGTCCCAGTGGGGCGCGAAGACGACGCTCGGGCGGTGAGCGCGCAGCACGCGCACCACGGCGCGGCGCGCCTCTTCCGTGACTTGCAAGTGGCCATCTGGCAATTCCAGATTGAGGCGCACGTCTAACCCGAGAATGCGCGCCGCTTCACGCGCTTCCTCAGCTCTTACTTCAGGCGTCCCGCGCGTGCCCATCTCGCCGCGCGTCACATCGACGATGCCCGTGCGGTAGCCCAAGGATTTTAGCTTCAACAATGTTCCGGCAACGCTCAACTCAGCATCATCCGGATGCGAAAAGATCGCCAATACGTCCAATCCGCCTGCTTCCATCTTCATCACCTATTCCACAAGTATGAGGTCTGCAACCTCTCTTCTCGTCCGATCGTCCCTATTTCGCTTTGCCGCTTGCAATCGAGCAACGCTCGAGAAGATCTATCTACCACATCTCGGCACAACGCGCGAAGAACTGCCAGCGGCACTGTGCTGCGCGCCCTTCGGCACAACGCGCTCAGTTTTCAACTTCCGCTATATGCGGCGATGTGCCGTGCTGCATGGCGACGAGGTTGCTGGGGGCAGGACTAAATCTGGTATTGCAATGTGCGACGATGTGCCATGCTGCGAACATGCTCGCATAGGTATTTTGGTCGGTAGCGCTGATCTCCGCACCTTCGCGCGTCGAACGCGCCGGTTTGCGATTGCGACCGGCGATC
>CAKZOF010000129.1 GCA_937135995.1 uncultured Pyrinomonas sp. | reverse complement strand
CGATCACCTGCTCGCCATGGTGGCGGTCGGCCTTTGGGCTTCGCAGCTCGGACGTCCAGCGATGTGGACGCTGCCGCTGGCTTTCCCGGCCATGATGGCGCTCGGCGCCGCGCTCGCGATGCGGTGGCGCTGGCCGGCGGCGCTGGCCAGGGTGTCGGTGGGATGCAAGACTTGGGTGTCCAGACGCATCGATCGGGTCTCCTAGGGTTGCGGGGTAACGTGGCGCGTTGCCGATGACAACGCAATCGGGCCCCGGTTCCAAGTTCTCCGCCGCGTAGCCTTGCTTGATCTCGATGCCGAGCTGTTCGAGCATAGTGGACATGGGTGGATAGACGTTCTGGTCCGATCCCGTGACGCGATGGCCGCGCGCTTGGAGCATACCGGCGAGCGACGCCATCGCCGTACCACAAATGCCGATCAGATGGTAGTGCATGCCTTTCCCTCGTTCGGTGTGTTGGGTGTGCCTTAGATGGCTAGAGTCAACAAGCAAACCAGCAAACTGATGAAAAGACCGCCGATGGCGCCGCCGACCAACATGCGCTGGCTGAGCGTGCGCGCTGCGCGCCACAGCATCCAGCAGCCGAGCGGCAACCACAACATCGCAGCCGACACGGTGCCGGGCGACAGCGAGCGAAAAGCCGCGCTGCCGGCGATGTGCAGCAGTGCGTTGACGACGACGACCACGCTCAAGCAAGGGATCACCCAGCCGTGCTCGCGCTGGCGTGTTGCCAGCAGAACTCCCAACGTCATCAGCACAAGCGCGACGGCATTGAGCCACAAAAACTCTGCGAGCGTAAGTTGCACGCCCACGGTGTGTGCAAGCCACGACGTGAATCCTCGGCCGCTCGCGCACTCGTCGCCGATGTGCACCGCGTAGCTGAGCGGAAAGAGCCACGCCCGACGGTCGGAAGCGGCGATCGTGCTCATGGGGCCGTTTCGGCTTGCCACTGCCCTTCGGCGACGGGCAAGGTGAAAGTGAAGGTGGATCCTCGTCCTACTTCAGATTTGACGTTGATCTCGCCGCCGTGCAGTTCGACCAACCGTTTGGTGATGTAGAGTCCGAGTCCCGTTCCTTTTTCGCCGCGTGTAGCGCGGTTGCGCGCTTGGGCGTACTTGTCGAAGATCACCTGTTGCTCTTCGGGCGCGATGCCGACGCCCGTGTCAACTACCGATACGGCTACTGTTCGGCCGTTGCGCACAGCGCGGATGACAACGCTGCCGCCTTGCGGCGTGAACTTCACGGCGTTGTTGACGAGGTTGTGAAGGATGCGCCCAAGTTGA
This sequence comes from uncultured Pyrinomonas sp., assembly GCA_937135995.1. Lineage (GTDB taxonomy): Bacteria > Acidobacteriota > Blastocatellia > Pyrinomonadales > Pyrinomonadaceae > Pyrinomonas. Next base: position 309 of record CAKZOF010000129.1, on the reverse strand, counting down.
CTGCGGTCGGCGAGCACCGGAGGAAGCTCTGCCGGCAGTTCCACTGTCAGCGTGATGCCTTTTTCGTTCGCCCTCGGCAACAGCGTCTCGCACACTTCGGCGACGGCCTCCGAGAGGCTGGCCGGTTCAATCTTCAGTTGGAGCGTGCCGGATTCGAGTTTGGTAGTGTCGAGCAGATCGTTGATGAGCGAGATGAGGTTCTGCGCGTTGCGTTCCATCATCGTCACCATGCGCTCTTGTTCCGGCGTCAATTCGCCCAAGCGACCCGATTTGAAGAAGCTGATGACGCCGCTGATCACCGTCAACGGC
>CAKZOF010000128.1 GCA_937135995.1 uncultured Pyrinomonas sp. | reverse complement strand
CGTCTTGACCGACGACGCGCCGATGTAGGTGCTCTTCGAGATGGAGAAGCTTTTCGACTTCGCCCTCCATCAGCTTCGAGACCGGAATGCCGGTCCAGCGCGAGACCACCTCGGCGATGTCCTCTTCGTCCACCTCCTCCTTGATCAAGCGCGCGCCGCCCTGCCGCTTGGTCAAACTCTCCTCCTCTTCGCGCAGACGGCGTTCGAGCTCCTGAAGCTTGCCGTAACGAAGCTCGGCGGCGCGGTTCAAATCGTACTCGCGTTCGGCCTGCTCGATCTGAATGCGCGTTTGCTCGATCTCCTCGCGCAGCTTGCGTATGCGCTCGATCGCCTCTTTCTCCAGTTGCCACTGCGCGCGCAGTTGGTCGGCCTGCGCTTTCAGTTCGGCGAGCTCCTTTTCGAGCTTCTGAAGGCGCTCCTGCGAGGCGCGGTCCGACTCTTTCTTCAAAGCCTCGCGCTCGATCTCGAGCTGCATGATGCGCCGCTGCACTTCGTCGAGTTCCGCCGGAAGGCTCTCGATCTCGGTGCGCAAACGGGCCGCCGCTTCGTCCACAAGGTCGATCGCCTTGTCCGGGAGGAAACGGTCCGAGATGTAGCGGTGCGAGAGGACCGCCGCCGCAACCAGCGCCGAATCCTTGATGCGCACGCCGTGATGGACCTCGTACCGCTCCTTGAGGCCGCGCAGGATGGAGATAGTGTCTTCAACGCTCGGCTCGTCAACCAGCACGGGCTGGAAGCGCCGTTCGAGCGCGGCATCCTTCTCGATGTACTTGCGGTATTCATCGAGCGTGGTCGCCCCGATGCAACGGAGTTCGCCGCGCGCGAGCATCGGCTTCAAAAGATTGCCCGCATCGACAGCCCCTTCGGCGCGCCCGGCGCCGACCACCGTGTGCAGCTCGTCGATGAAGAGGATGATCTGCCCTTCGGCCTCTTGAACTTCGCGGAGCACGGCCTTCAGGCGCTCTTCGAACTCGCCGCGGTATTTCGCGCCGGCGATCAAAGCGCCCATGTCGAGCGCGATCACGCGCTTGTTCTTCAACGAATCGGGCACATCGCCGCGCACGATCCGCTGCGCCAACCCTTCGACGATGGCCGTCTTGCCGACGCCCGGCTCGCCGATCAAGACCGGATTGTTTTTCGTACGCCGTGAAAGGATTTGAATCACGCGGCGAATCTCGTCGTCGCGCCCGATGACCGGATCAAGCTTGCCCTGCGCGGCGAGCTTGGTCAGATCGCGCCCGTAACGCTCCAAAGCCTCGTAGGTCGCTTCCGGATTAGGCGAGGTGACACGTTGGCTACCACGCACCTGCCGCAACGCCTGCATCAGGCGGTCGCGCGTCAGCCCCATCTCGCGCAGGATACGCCCGGCAGCGCCCGCCGGATCTCGGCGATGATCCGTTGAGGCAGCAGCGGCCTGCCGTCCGCCGCGTACTGCGGCTCGTCGAAGTATCCGTATCGCCTCCGCACGTCGAGCACGTCCGCGGAACGCGTTTGCATCCGCTCCGGGAGAAACGCCCCCGAGCGGAGGGCGGCTTCGTGAAGTTGTCCCATCACCGACGCGGCGTCTCCCGTGATTCCGCAATCGCAGGGAAAACTCCACCCGAGGTTTCGAGGCTCGATGTCGATCTGGATCAAGGTCTGACGGGAAGGGTCGATCAGAGCGGGGTTTTCAAA
>CAKZOF010000127.1 GCA_937135995.1 uncultured Pyrinomonas sp. | reverse complement strand
TCGCGCTCACGCGCTCGCGCCCGAAGCGCGGCGCAACGAAGCGTTGCAGAACATCTACGAGCCAGGTTCGACCTTCAAGATCGTCTCGTTCGCTGCTGCGCTCGAAGAGGGGCTGGCCCGGCCCGACGAGCGCATCGATTGCCAGATGGGCGCCATCGTCGTGGCCGGGCGCACCGTGCGCGATCACCATCCATTCGGCGTGTTGACGCTTACCGAAGCGCTCGCCAAATCCTCCAACGTTGCCGCGATCAAACTCGGTTTGCGCGTCGGCAACGAGCGGCTCTACGACTACATTCGTCGGTTCGGTTTCGGCGAAAAGACGGGCGTCGAACTTCCCGGCGAAACCGCCGGACTGCTGCGCCCGGTCCGACGTTGGCAACCGAGTTCCATCGGGTCGATCGCCATCGGGCAGGAGATCGGCGTGACGCCTTTGCAAGTGGCGGCAGCGTTTGCGGCCATCGCCAACGACGGCGTGCGCATCGCCCCGCACCTGGTGCGCGAAGTTCGAACGAGCACGGGCGTGGTGGTCCAGCGCACGACGCCTGCCGCGACGCGCGTCGTCAGCGCCGAGACGGCGCGCACCTTGCGCGGCATGTTGGAGATGGTGACGTTACGCGGAACGGCGACGCGCGCGCAGCTTGATGGCTACACGGCGGCAGGCAAAACCGGTACGGCGCAAAAGATCGATCCGCACACGCGCGCCTATTCGCCGACCAAACACGTGGCCTCTTTCGTCGGCTTTGCGCCAACTTCCGACCCGCAAGTGGTCATCATCGTTGTGATCGACGAGCCGCGCGGCGCGTATCATGGCGGCGAAGTGGCCGCGCCCGTTTTCCGCGAGATCGCCGAGCGCGTGCTGCCCTATCTGAACGTCGCGCCGGACGCAGCGCGGCCTCCGTTGGCGGACGCGCCGCCTCTCGCCGCGCACGACCAACGGCCGTCGGGGCCGACACGCGAAGAGATCGAACAGCAAGGCGATTTCGTGCTGGCCCGGGCCGAAGGCCCGGCGTTGGCTATGCCCAACTTGCGCGGGCAGAGCGTGCGCGACGCGGCGCGCATCTGCGCTCAACTGGGCCTGTCGCTCCAAGCCGAAGGCGAGGGCGAAGTCGTTTTGCAAGAGCCGGCGGCGGGCACGCCGGTGCGCGTCGGCAGCCGCGTGCGCGCCGTTTTCGCGCGCGCCGAATGAGGACTTTGGGGATTGACCGGCAGTTTACAAGACGGGAAGCGTTGGATGAATCTTTTGGGGCGATGCGTCGCCTTGGCGGGCAAGATCCATGACGCAAAACTCGCACGACAAACTTCAGCAGGAGGAATTGAAGCGGCGAATCGAAGATTGTCGGCTGCGCGTGCGTCGCGCACGCCTTGCTCGTCGTCGCGCTCTTTGGCACGACGATGAGCGCGCGCCCAAAGCCGAAGAGGTTCGCTGCGAAGATGAACTGGACGTCGGAGCAGTGATCGCCGTCGGCGTGTTGCAATGAGAGCGCCGCCGGGTGGTGCTGCTCGGGGAAAGGGGACGAGAGAGAGACGGCCGTGAAGCTCGCACAAGCAGCGCGATTGATGGGCTCGGACGACGGGGGCGGCGGCGCGCTCGACGCCGACATCACCGGGTTCGCCATCGATTCGCGCGCCGTCGAGCCGGGGCACCTCTTCTTCGCCTTGTCGCCCGAGGATTACCGGCGCCACTGCTTCACGGCGAAGGAGTTCGCCGATGGGCACAAGTTCATTCCGGAAGCGCTGTCGCGCGGCGCGCTGGCCGCCGTCGCAAGACGCGCGCGCATCGCCGCGGACGAAGAACTTCGGCGGTTGCAGCCCCGTTTGTTGCTTGTCGAGGATGTCATCGACGCGCTGCAGCGTCTTGCGCGCGGCGTCGTTGCGGAGTGGGGTGGACCGGTGGTTGCCATCGCCGGCAGCGCCGGAAAGACGACCACCAAGGATTTGACAGCGCTGGTGCTGCAAGCTGCGGGCAAAAGGGTGGTCAAGAGCCTGAAGAACTTCAACAACGAACTCGGCGTTCCGCTCTCCATCTTGCAGATGGAATCAGGCGGACGCCACGCCGCCGACTTCGACGTCGCCGTGCTGGAGATGGGAACCTCGATGCCGGGCGAACTGGACCGGCTGACGCAGATCGCACCGCCCGATGTTGCCGTCGAAGTCTGTGTTGGGCCGGAACACTTGGAGTTCCTCGGCACGATCGAAGATGTGGCGCGCGAAGAGAGCACTCTGGTGCGTCGCTTGAAAGCGGGCGGAACGGCGGTGCTCAACGCCGATGACCCATGGGTGATCGGCATGCGCGAGCTTCATGCCGGACCGGTGTTGACCTTCGGGTTGAGCGAAGCGGCGGACGTCATGGCCGAGCGGATCGAGCGCGTGCGGCTGGATCTGGTGCGCTTCCGCCTGCGGACACCGCTCGGCGCGGCGGAGGCGACGTTGCCTCTGCCCGGTCGGCACAACTTGACCAACGCCCTGGCGGCTGCGGCGGTTGCGACCTGTTTCGGTATCGACCCGGCGCGCATCGCCCAAGCGCTCGCTCTTGCCGCGCCGTCGGAGATGCGCGGCGAGGTCTTGCGCTTCGCCGCCGGATTCACCATGATCGATGATTCGTACAACTCCAATCCGGCTTCGCTGCTGGCGATGGCGCGCGCCGTGGCGGAAGCTGCGGCGACGCGGCGCATTGTGGTCGCTGGCGAGATGTTGGAACTCGGGGCGGACGCCGCCGCGATGCACCGCGAAGCGGGGCGCGAGATCGCGCGTTTGAGGATCGATGCGTTGTGGGGTGTGCGCGGGCTGGCGCAGGAACTAATCGCTGGCGCGCGCGAAGAGGGGCTGGCCGAAGCGCGCTTCTTCCCGTCGGTGGAAGAGGCGGCGACAGCATTGTGCGATGTGCTGCGCGCGGGCGATCTGGTGCTGGTCAAAGGATCGCGCGGCGTGCGCACGGACAAGATCGTGACGGCGGTGAAAGCGAGGTTCGAACTGAAAGACGAGTGACGAGCGACGATGTTTTACTATCTCTTTTACGAGTGGCTCTATCGCAGCCTGCAGGCGCACGAGGAGTCATATTTCGTCAAAGCGCTCAACGTCTTTCAGTACATCACCTTTCGCACGGCCTATGCCGCCATCACGGCGCTGCTGCTTTCACTGCTGCTCGGCAAAACAGTCATCCGGTGGTTGCGCGAGTGGAACATCGGGCAGCAGATTCGTCAAGAAGGGCCACAGTGGCACATGTCGAAACGGAACACGCCAACCATGGGCGGCGTGCTGATCGTCGGCTCGGTGCTTGTTTCGACTCTGCTCTGGGGGCGACTCGATAACCTGTACGTGTGGATCGCTTTGGGCGCGACGACGCTCTTTGCCACGATCGGATTTCTCGACGACTACCTGAAGATCAAGCGGCAACAAAGCCTCGGTTTGACCGGTCGGCAGAAGCTTCTCGGTCAACTGCTTGTCGCCATGCTGGTGTGGGCCGTGCTCTACTGTTGGACGGAGTACACATGGAACGTCAACGTGCCGTTCTTCAAGGCGACGGCGGACCCGAATCCGCGAACGAGCGTCAGCTACATCGGGCCGTACCTCTATCTGCCCTTCATCGTGCTCGTTCTGCTCGGCACGTCCAACGCCGTGAACTTGACCGACGGGTTGGATGGATTGGCGATCAGCGTCACCTTCATCGCGATGGCGGCGTTGACGGCCTTCACCTACGTGACAGGACATGCCGGACTGGCCACCTACCTCGGGTTGACGCACCGGCCCGAAGTGGCCGAGTTGACCGTCTTTTGCGGCGCGATGGCTGGCGCCAGCTTGGGGTTCTTGTGGTACAACGCGCCGCCAGCGGAAGTCTTCATGGGGGATGTCGGCAGCTTGGCAATCGGCGGTGCCATCGGCACGGTGGCCGTGCTGACCAAGCAGGAGTTCATGCTCTTGATGGTCGGCGGCGTCTTTGTCATCGAGGCGTTGTCGGTGATGTTGCAAGTCTTCTCGTTCAAGATGACGCGCCGACGCATTTTCAAGATGGCACCGTTGCACCATCATTTCGAGATGCTCGGTTGGCGCGAATCCAAAGTCGTCTTTCGCTTTCTGATCTTGGCGATTCTGTTCGCGCTGCTTAGCCTTTCGACGTTGAAATTGCGCTAGAGATGGAGCTTGCAGGCAAACGAGTGCTCGTCCTCGGTGCCGGGCGTAGCGGCACGGCGGCGGCGCGTTTTCTCGTCGCGCGCCAGGCGCGCGTCGCGCTGAACGATCGCAAGCCCATCGAGGAGTGGAGCGCCGAGGCGCGTGCGCTCGAGGCTGCGGGCGTCAAGCTCTTTTCGGGCGATGTGCCGCAGTGGTTGTTGGACCACATAGACTTGCTCGTTGTCAGTCCGGGCGTGCCGACCAAAAGCATCGCCGTGCGTTATGCCGAACGGGCCAGCGTCGAAGTCATTGGCGAAGTCGAACTCGCTTTCCGCTTCTTGCGTGGCCAACTGGTTGCCATCACGGGCACCAACGGAAAGACGACAACCACCGCCCTGGTGGGCCGGTTGCTCGCCGACGCGCGCTTGCCTGTCCAAGTCGGGGGCAACATCGGGACGCCGCTGGTCGCGCTCGTCGATACGTCGCGTGACGATGGCTGGACCGTCGCCGAGATCTCGAGCTTCCAACTGGAGACCACGGATCGTTTTCACCCGCGCGTCGCTGCGGTGCTCAACATCACGCCGGACCACATGGATCGGTACGAAACCTTCAACGACTATGCGGCGGCTAAGCACCGCATCTTCCGGCGGCAGACCGAAGAGGACTGGGCCGTGTTGAACGCCGACGACGAAGTGGTCGCTTCGTGGGCCAGTGGGCTTGCGGCGCGCAAGCTCTTCTTCAGCCGTCGGCGCGAGGTCGAACGAGGTATCTTCTTGCGCGAGCGCACGCTGGTCGCGCGCCTCGATGGCGGCGAACGTGCGCTGCTGCGCACAGACGAACTCGCCTTGCGCGGCGCGCACAATGTGGAGAACGTGATGGCCGCGCTCTGCATGGGCTATGCGTGCGGCGCACCGCTGGAATCCATGTGCGAAACGGCGCGCCGGTTCAGCGGCGTCGAGCACCGGCTGGAGCTGGTCGCCGAAGTAAATGGCGTGCGCTTCTACAACGATTCCAAGGCGACCAACGTCGATGCGGCGGCGAAGGCTTTCGAAGCGTTCGCCGAAGAGGCGGGCCGCATCGTTGCCATCATGGGCGGGCGGGGCAAGGGCGCGCCGTATGCACCGCTCGCGCCGCTGGTCGAAAGCAAAGCGCGCGCGCTCGTGCTCATCGGCGAAGATGCCGACCGGATCGCAAAAGAGCTGGGGCCGTACGCCCCGGCGGTCGAGCGTGCCGCCGACATGCGCCAAGCGGTGGCGCGCGCTTGGGCGTTGGCCCAGCCGCGGGACGTGGTGCTGCTCGCTCCGGCGTGCGCTAGCTACGACATGTTCGTCGATTTCGAGGAACGCGGACGGGCTTTCAAAGCGGCGGTGCAAGAACTGCTGAACGAGGCGACAAGCCGAAAGGCCGAGGACGCATAGGGGAGAGATGTCACGAAGATTGCGAGTGGATGAGTGGTTGTTCGCGGCGACGGTCGGTTTGACGCTGTTCGGCGTCGTGATGGTTTACAGCGCTTCGGTGGTGGTCGCTGCCGAAGAGCAGAGCAACCCTTTCCACTATTTGGCCCGGCAAGCCTTGTGGGCGACCATCGGATTGGGCGTGATGCTCTTCGCCATGCGGTGTGACTACGAGCGGTTGAACGATCGGCGCATCGTTTACGGCCTGCTGGCGGTGGTCATCGTGCTGTTGCTCGCTGTGTTCGCGTTTCCGCGCGTCAACGGCGCACACCGTTGGATTCGGTTGTTCGGTTTTTCGATGCAGCCGTCGGAGTTGGCGAAATTCGCGCTGGTGCTCTTTTTAGCCCGCCATTTGGAGCGGCAGGCGGGCGAGGAGCATCGCCTGCGCACTTTCATCCCGTGCGTGCTGGTCACAGGCGCGTTGGCCTTTTTGATCGTCATCGAACCCGATCTCGGCACCGCTTTGATGCTCTTGGCGACGTGTTTGATCGTCTGTTTCGTCGCCGGCCTGCGCGCGCGCTATCTTTGCGCGTTGCTCTTTCCGGCGGCGATCGGGTTCGCTGCGTTGCTCGTCTTCGTCCCGTGGCGCATGCGGCGGTTGATGGCTTTTCTCGATCCGTGGGCCGATCCGCAGGGCGCAGGCTATCAGGTGGTCCAGTCGCTGGTGGGCCTCGGTTCCGGCGGAGTACACGGGCTCGGGTTCGCCCAAGGCAAGCAGAAGATGTTCTTTCTACCCTTCGCCCATTCGGATTTCATCTTCGCCGTGGTCGGCGAAGAGCTGGGATTGGTCGGCACGCTCGCCGTGCTGGCGGCTTTCGCGTTGTTCGGCTGGCGCGGCCTGCGCGCGGCGCTCGACGCACCGGACCGTTTCGGGCTGCTTTTGGGCGTCGGCATCGTTGGGCAGATCTTGACGCAAGCGTTCTTCAACATGAGCGTCGTCCTTTCGCTCGTGCCGACCAAGGGCATTCCGCTGCCGTTCGTTTCGTATGGCGGCTCATCGCTTGTGCCGTTGCTCTTTTCGACCGGCGTGTTGTTGAACATTTCGGCGCGCCGTCACGCGGAGCGGCGCGGGCGCCCGGGCGAAGTTATGCCGGTGGATCTTGGTTCTTTGAAAACCGTTTCGCGGACGCCGTGGCGATGGCAAGTCAGGGGTTCGTGAAGATGCGTGTCCTGATCGCTGCCGGCGGCACGGGCGGGCATATCTACCCGGGGATCGCGGTGGCCAAAGAGGTTCTGCGGCGCGATCCGCGCGCGCGCGTCCGTTTCGTCGGCACGCGGCGCGGATTGGAAGCGCGCATCGTCGTGCATGCCGGTTTCGATCTCGACCTGATCGAGATCGGCGGCCTCAAGGCGGTGGGGATGAAGGCGCGGTTGCGTAGCCTCTGGCAATTGCCGAAGAGCATCTTGGCGGCGCGCCGTTTGATCCGCGATTTTCGGCCCGAGGTCGTCGTCGGCACGGGCGGGTACGTCGCCGGTCCGGTGCTGTTAGCGGCGTGGTCGTTGCGCGTTCCGACGCTCGTGATGGAGTCGAACGCTTTGCCGGGGTGGACCAATCGCGTGCTGGCGCGGTTTGTGAGCGCAGCGGCGGTGACGTTCGAAGAGTCGCTCCCTTTCTTTCGCGGCAAGGGGGTGGTCACCGGCAATCCCGTGCGGCCAGAGTTCTTTGACATTCCGCCTAAAAGGCGCGATCCTTCACGGTTTTCGTTGCTCGTCTTCGGCGGATCGCAGGGCGCGCGGCCGATCAATCAGGCGATGGTCGCCGCGCTCGATCATCTGGCGGAGAGGCGCGCCGTCATGCGCATCATGCACCAGACGGGCGATGCCGACTACGATTGGGTGCGCGCCGAATACGAACGGCGCGGATGGCGGCAGCGCAGCGACGTTCGGCGCTACATCGACGACATGGTGGCGGCCTTTGCCGAGGCCGACTTGATCGTCTGTCGGGCCGGCGCGACGACGAGCGCGGAATTGGTCGCCGCCGGCAAAGCGGCGATCATGATCCCGTTTCCCTTGGCCGCCGATGATCATCAACGGCGCAACGCCGAGGCGCTGGAGCGCGCCGGAGCAGCGCGCATGATCCTGCAACGGGATCTGACGGGCGAGCGCTTGGCTGCCGAGATCATCGGGTTGATGACCGATCCGGAACGCCTCACGGCGATGGAGGTGGCGAGCCGGCGATTGGCGCGGCGCGACGCGGCGGAAAAGATCGTTGACTTGATGGAGAGGCTGGTGACCGGTACCCGGCCCGTCGGCACCGGAACTTGACACGGGCGCGCCAGAAGAGCGGAAGCGAAGAACGAAGTCGAAAATGCTTCGCTGGGCGCGAAGTCGGGGTTGGAAACGAGATGTTTCGTCGCATTCAACATGTGCATCTGGTTGGCGTCGGCGGAAGCGGCATGTCCGGCATCGCTGAGGTCTTGGTCAACCTCGGTTTTCGCGTCTCCGGTTCGGACCTGAAGCGTTCGGAAGTGACCGACCGTCTGGCGAGTTTGGGCGTGACGATCTACGAGGGGCACGCGCCGGAGAACGTAGGTGATGCGCAGGTGGTGGTCCGGTCGAGCGCCGTACGCGACGACAACCCGGAGATCATCGAAGCGCGGCGGCGTTCGATTCCGGTCATCCCGCGCGCCGAGATGCTCGCCGAGTTGATGCGGCTCAAGCCGCACACGGTCGCCGTCGCCGGATCGCATGGCAAGACGACGACCACTTCGATGATCGCCGCGGTGCTCGGTCATGCCGGTCTGGATCCGACGGTGATCGTCGGCGGCGTCGTCACCTCTTTCGGCTCCAACGCGCGACTCGGCCGGAGCGATCTGATGGTAGTTGAAGCCGACGAGAGCGACCGTTCTTTTTTGATGCTTTATCCGACGATTGCCGTCGTGACGAACATTGATAAAGAACATATGGAGTCCTACAAGGGAATGGACGACGTCGTACAGTGTTTCACGGATTTTGTTAACAAAGTTCCGTTTTACGGCGCAACCGTCATTTGTCTCGATGACCCGAACGTGCAGTTGATTATCCCGAGAATAAAACGCCGCCGCGTTACATACGGGATGACGGCGCAGGCTGATATTTCCGCTCATGA
>CAKZOF010000126.1 GCA_937135995.1 uncultured Pyrinomonas sp. | reverse complement strand
GCAACGGCCCAGAGGTTGGACGAACTGGCCCAACGTTTCGCGCTTTTGAGGATCGTGCGCCACGAGCGCAACCGGGGTTATGGCGCTGCGCTGCAGAGCGGCTTCGCGCACGCGCGCAAAGATTTGATCTTTTACACGGACGGCGATGGGCAGTACGACGTGCGCGAGATCGTCGAATTGCACCGGTTGATGACGGATCGAATCGATGTCGTCAACGGCTACAAGGTCGCGCGCGCCGACGACCGCTTGCGCACCTGCTTAGGCTGGACCTACAATCGCATCGCTCACATGCTCTTCTGCCTTCCGATCCGCGACGTGGACTGCGATTTCCGTCTGATTCGCCGCGATGCGATCCGAGCGGTCGAACTCTCTTCGCCGAGCGGAGCGATCTGCGTGGAACTGGTCCACAAGCTGGCTTCCGCGGGCTGCGCGTTTGTGGAAGCTCCCGTCCACCATTACCCACGCGCCTACGGAAGATCGCAGTTCTTTACGCTGCGTCGCGTGGCGCGAACCATCTTCGATCTCGTCGCACTACGGTTGAAGCTGATCGGTGCATGCAGGTCGAAGCTGGAGGCACGGGGTCGCTTGGCTAACAAACGCGAACTGAACGATAATATGCGCTCCGTTTTGCGGCGCTGAGGATTCATAAGGAGCGCACGGTTTCGGCGAACTGCCCGCGCGTCGGGCACGCGATCGGTCCAGCGTTGGTCGTGTACGAAGACAGATCAGCCCGACCGTTGGTCGTGCGTCTGCACTCGATCCAACGCGGCATCGTGGCTCGTATTATGAATGAAGGCCCGATGGGCTGCGCCCGACCGATCCGAAGCGCGACGGCGAAGCTGCCGTTCTAGGAGGAGCCAAAGAGGAGGGGGCGAGCGCGACTCGAAGCCATCTTCGAGCGCCTCGAAGTCAAGGATGGGCTCGAAATTCGACGTCTACAAAGGCCGCTCTGTGCTCATCACGGGCGGGTTGGGTTTCATCGGGAGCAACCTGGCGCGCCGCCTCGTCGAAATCGGTGGTGTCGAAATCACCATCGTCGATGCGCTGATTCCGGAGCAAGGCGGCAATCTCTTCAACATCGAAGATATTCGGAACCGAGTGACCGTGCACATCGCCGACATCGGCGACGAATCGGTCGCCAATCATGTCGTCGGCGGCGTCGATTACATCTTCAATCTCGCTGGCAGCACGAGTCATCTTGATTCCATGTTCTGCCCGCAGCGCGATCTGGAGTTGAACTGTGCGGCGCAGCTCGTGCTGCTCGAAGCTTGCCGTAACTTCAACCCGCACGTCAAAGTAGTTTTCACAAGCACCCGTCAGGTCTATGGTGAACCGCTCTACCTACCCGTTGATGAGCAGCATCGCGTCCTGCCGCCGGACATCAACGGCATTCACAACCTCGCCGCCGAGCACTACCACTTGCTCTATCACCGGCTGTACGGGCTGCGCAGCGTCGTCCTGCGACTGACCAACACCTACGGCCCGCGACAACTGATGGAGCACGATCGCCAGAGTTTCATCGCGTGGTTCATCCGCCAGGCCATGGATGGCGAGACGATCGAGCTTTTCGGCGAAGGACGGCAACGCCGCGACCTCAATTACGTCGACGATGTCGTGGATGCTCTTTTGCTGGCGGCAGCGAGCGATGCGACCGACGGCCAGATCTACAACCTCGGGGGCGAAGAACCGATCGCGCTCGTCGATCTGGCCAAACTCCTGATCTCCATGACCGGGCGCGGTCACATCTCGTGCACGCCCTTTCCGCCGGAGCGTCAACTGATCGACATCGGCAACATCTATTCGAGCTACCGCAAGATCGAAACTGCTCTAGGTTGGCGCCCGCAGACGCCGCTGCGCATCGGACTCAGGCGCACTCTGGAATTCTACGAACGCCACCGCGAACGCTACTGGAAGAGGCAAGCCGCGTCTTCCGCTGGCGAGCGATCAGCGAAGCGACATTCTCATTAATGATGCCGGAAGCCGCGAAAGAGATTTTCGTTCAAACGACGATGGAAAGAGCTAGCGCGACCGAACGCGATGCGGCCTTTTGCCAACGTGCGACCGCCGGAGTGCCTTTTCTTGATCTTTCGCGGCAACATCGGGAGATCGCGCGCGAAGTGGAAGAAGCGGTGCGGCGCGTCGCCGCCAGCGGCGAATACGTTCTCGGGCGCGAGGTTGAGGCTTTCGAGCGCGAGTGGGCCGCCTTTTGTGGTGTCAGAGGTGCCGTCACCGTCGCTTCCGGCACCGATGCGCTGACGCTCGCGCTTCTGGCAAGCGGTGCCGTGCGCAAAGGGCGCGGCGATGAGGTCATCACGACGCCGCTCACGGCCGCCTACACGGCGCTCGCCATCGTCAACGCCGGTGGCGTGCCCGTTTTCGCCGACATCTGTCCGCGTTCGTTCACGCTCGACCCCGCTGCGGTCGAGCGTGCCATCACGCCACGCACGCGCGCCATCGTTCCGGTCCACCTCTACGGTCGCTTGGCCGACATGCGAGCGATCAGCGAAATAGCTGCACGCTACGGATTGATGGTGATCGAAGACGCAGCGCAAGCTCATGGCGCGAGCGCAGACGGCAAAAGGGCCGGTGCTTTCGGCCATGCGGCAGCTTTCAGTTTCTATCCAACGAAGAACCTCGGCGCTTATGGAGACGGCGGCGCCATCGTCTCGAACGATCCGGCGTTGCTCGAACGCGCGCGCATCTTACGACAAGGAGGCCATCCGGAGGCGCTCCGCAGCGGAGCCGAAGGGCGTAATTCGCGCCTCGACGAGATCCAAGCCGCTGTGCTTCGCATCAAGCTTCGCAAGCTCGAAGAGTGGAACAGGCGACGACGAGAAACGGCTCGTCTCTACTCTCAGGCTTTCGCGCGGACGAGTCTGGTCCTGCCAACGGTGGAAGATGAAGCGGCACACGCTTACCATCTCTACGTCGTGCGGCATGCGGCGCGCGACCGATTGCGCGCGCACCTCGATGGGCGCCGAATCTCGACCCTGATCCACTATCCCTTTTTGCTCCATCGGCAACCGCTCTTTGCGTCCGGCGCTCGTTCGTCGCTTCCCATCGCTGAAAAGGTAGCGGGCGAACTGCTTTCTTTGCCTCTCCATCCGCACCTCACGGAAGAAGAAACGCATGCCGTCATCGCCGCCGTGCTCGATTTCGAAAAGAGCAGAAACCTGTGAGTTTCGGCGCAGTCCCGTCTCACACTTCGCCGTATGAGCCGGTAAACTTATGAATCCTCCAACGCTGCCCCCGCCGCGACGAAACGTTCGGTCAATTGCGCGCGCAGCGACCTTCATTGAGCCAACACGCCAAGCAAACAAAACATGAGAAACAAGCTTGTGAGGCGACTTGGGGCGCGGCTTTCATTTCTTGGCACGTCGCAAACAAAACAAAGCAGGAGAAGCAAGCTTGTGAAGCGAGAGCGTCGGCCTATTTCAGCCAAGACGCACGCGCCTCTGATGTCGCAAGCCGCGTTAGCCAGCCAAAGGTTGACCATCTCCGACATCTCCGAGTAGAAGTCGGCGCTCGCTGTTGCAGCGCCGCGATCAATGCTTCTTGCGCGCAAGGCAGATGGCCGAAAGGCCGAACCGGAGGTCTGTGCGACGCAACAGGCGCGCTTCCGCCGCGAGCACGCGCGTCAGAGGGCGATTCAGCCATTGCCATCGCGCGCCGAGCGGCTTCACGTCAGAGCCGGCATCGGCAAGCCCAATTCGTTTCAGGATGAGCCGCCGCACCGCCGCGACGGGAAGAAGAAGAGCGTTGGCGTAAGTGGCACGCGCGATCTCGAAGCCAGCTCGCTCCATTAAACGAGTCAATTCGTCGAGCCGGTAACGCTTCTGCGTTCCCAGAGCTACATCATGGCCGCTGCGCATCCATTCGTAAGCAGCGACGCGAACCAACGCGACGCCACCTCCGCGCAGCACGCGATGCATCTCGCGCACCGCTTTTTCCGCATCATCTTCTTTTAATTGCACGAGGACATCGAAACTTGTTACGAGATCGAAGGTTTCGTCGGCGAAAGGCAGATCCGCGACCGAGGCTTGGATCAGACCATTTCGGTTGCTCTCGCGGCAGAAACGAAGCGCGTCGTCCGCAAGATCGAGGCCGATGATCACCCTACCGTAGCGCGCCAGCCACCGGAGATTACCGCCCGTCCCGCAACCCGCATCGAGGATCCATTGGCTGCGCGGCGGAGGATGAAGCGACTCGAGCAGCGCGGCCGTGATCGCGCGCATTCCGACAAACCACCAGAAACCCTCTTCGAGATCGCGCAACGACTGGAAAGCTTCCGCCCTCACCTTCTCCTTCCCGATGTCTGTGTGTCGCCGAAAGCGCATGGCTCGGCGGCGCGATGATTCACTGTTCGCTGCACGCACAAGCCGATCGCTTCGCCTTCCGTTGCCAAACCTCTTCCAGCACGAGAACAGACTCGCCTGAACCGGCACGCCCAAGTCAATCGCTTCGCCTTCCGTTGCAACGGGAAGCACCGGAATCAATGCCGCCAGACCGTTCGACGCAGCGACAATATAACCTGCCGGATGCGGCAAAGACTACGGCGCTCGAGTCGCGATGGAATCGCGCTTCGTCGATACACGGATTTGTTGCGCGACGCAGCAAACACCATTAGGTTCAACTGCTTGACAGCCGTCGGCGCGGCGCATTATCTTGCCCTTTCCGTCTTCAAGGCTCGAACAACTACGGAAGGTCAAAATCGAAGCAGAGCATTGTCGAAGGAGGGTTGCGAATGGCAGTCAAAGTCGGCATCAACGGGTTCGGGCGCATCGGGCGCAACGTATTGCGCGCTTCGCTGGGCGATCCGGAGATAGATTTCGTCGCTGTCAACGATCTGACCGACACGCGCACGCTCGCGCACCTGCTCAAGTACGATTCCGTCCTCGGCAACCTTGAAGAAGAGATCACGCACACAGAGAACAGCATCCGCGTCGGCAGCGACGAGTTCCGCGTCTTCTCGGAAAAAGATCCGGCGGCGATTCCGTGGGAAGAGGTCGGAGCCGAAGTCGTCATCGAATCGACGGGTCGTTTCACCAAGGCCGAGGACGCGCGCAAGCATCTCCAGCGCGGTTCCGTCAAAAAGGTGATCATCACGGCGCCAGCCAAAAACGAAGACATCACCATCGTCATCGGCGTCAACGAAGATCGCTACGACCCGCGTGAGCACCACATCATCTCCAACGCCTCGTGTACCACTAATTGTCTGGCGCCGGTAGCCAAGGTGATTCACGAGAAGTTCGGCATCCGCGCGGCGCAGATGACGACTATCCACTCCTACACCAACGACCAGCAACTGCTGGACTTGCCGCACAAGGATTTGCGTCGTGCTCGCGCTGCTGCGCTCTCGATGATTCCGACTTCGACAGGAGCAGCCAAAGCGGTGGCGCTCGTCATCCCAGAACTCAAGGGCAAGTTCGATGGCATCGCTGTGCGTGTTCCGACGCCCAACGTTTCGCTCGTCGATGTCGTCATGGAAGTCGAACGCGAAACGACCACCGAAGAGGTCAACCGCGTGCTGAAAGATGCAGCCAACGAACAGTTGCGCGGCATCCTCGGCTTCTGCGAAGAGCCGCTGGTCTCGATCGACTTCCGCAAGGATTCGCGATCGTCGATCGTCGATGCCGAATACACCAAGGTGATCAACGGCAACCTCGTCAAAGTGCTCTCATGGTACGACAACGAGTGGGGCTATTCGTGTCGCGTGCGCGATCTGGTCAAGTACATCGCGCGGAAAGGTCTCTGATCAAGACTCGTACTTTGCCCATCGCTTATGAAGAAGCTCTCCATTCGCGATCTCGAACTGGCAGGCAAGCGTGTGTTCGTCCGCGTCGATTTCAACGTACCGCTCAAAGATGGCGCGGTGGAAGATGACACGCGCATTCGCGCAACGCTTCCGACCATTCAATACGCCATCGAGCGCGGCGCGCGTCTGGTGCTCGCCTCGCACTTGGGCCGCCCCAAGGGAGAACGCAACGAAAAATATAGCTTGCGCCCCGTGGCGCGGCGGTTGTCGGAGTTGCTTGGCCGGAGCGTCGAGTTCGCCGACGACTGCATCGGCGACGGAGCGCGCGCTCTCTCCGAGGCGCTGCCCGAAGGCGGCGTGCTTCTTCTCGAAAACCTCCGCTTCCATCCCGAAGAGGAGAAGAACGACGACCGTTTCGCCGCGCAGCTTGCCGAACTCTGCGACAAACTCTACGTCAACGATGCCTTCGGGTCGGCTCATCGCGCGCACGCTTCAACCGAAGCGATCACGCATCACGTCGAGAAGGCCGCCGCTGGATTGTTGATGGAGAAAGAGCTGGAATACTTGGGGCGCGTGCTCAACAACCCAGAGCATCCTTTCGTCGCCATCTTAGGCGGAGCCAAGGTCTCTGACAAGATCGAAGTGATCAACTCACTGATCGAACGGCGCGTCGACAAGCTGCTGATCGGCGGCGCCATGGCCTACACTTTTCTGAAGGCCGAGGGCTTCACGGTGGGCAAGTCGCTCGTCGAAGACGATAAGCTCGACGTTGCCCGCGAGATCAAACGGCGCGCCGAAGAGGCCGGCATTGAGTTCCTTTTGCCGACCGATCACCAAGTCGTCGATCGCTTCGATCCGCTTCACAGCCGTCGGACGATTCCCATCGAATTCACCACCGCCGGATTGGTCGGACTCGACATCGGGCCGGAGACGATCGCGCTCTTCACGCGCGCGCTCGAAGGCGCCAAGACCATCGTCTGGAACGGTCCGATGGGCATGTTCGAAGAAAAACCGTTCGATCAAGGAACGATCGCCATCGCGCACGCGGTGGCCGAAGCCGCCGATCGCGGGGCGACAGTGGTCGTCGGCGGCGGAGATTCGGTCGCCGCCGTTACGCAAGCGGGCGTCGCCGACCGCATCACGCACATTTCGACTGGCGGCGGCGCGACGCTCGAATTTCTGGCCGGCAAGAAGTTGCCCGGCGTCGAAGCGCTGACCGACAAGAACTGAGTCGCCGCGCCCACGCCCAAAGCCGACGCGCTGAGTTGAACGTTTCGAAAGCTTAAGCTGCGCGTCCACACGCGCGTCGCAAAATCCCAGTTCATCGAAGCCGAGCGAACCGAGGCGCTCGCTCGACCGACTCCGAAAAGCAGCAACGTCGAAGATCAACTATGCGTCGTCCCGTCATCGCCGGCAATTGGAAGATGCACAAGTTCATCGCCGATTCGGTCGCCACGGCGCTTGCACTCAAACCGCTGGTCGCCAACGCGAATCATTGTGAAGTCGTCATCGCCCCGGTCTTTACGGCAATCAAATCGGTGGCGGACCGACTCGAAGGGTCCAACATACGCGTCGCCGGGCAAGATTGCGCGCCCGAGCAGAAACATGGCGCCCATACGGGCGAAGTAGCCGCTGACATGCTGCGCGACGCGGGAGCGAGCTACGTCATCGTCGGCCACTCCGAAAGGCGACAGTTCTACGCCGAGACGGACAGCATGGTCAACCGCAAAGTCCAAGCGGCCATCGCCGCCGAGCTGACGCCCATCGTCTGCGTGGGCGAAACTCTGGCGCAACGCGATGCCGGTCTAGCTGAAAGAGTAGTCAAAGGGCAGATAGATGGTGGTTTACGCGAGTTGACAGTTTCCGATCTCGAACGTATCATAATCGCTTACGAACCCGTCTGGGCGATCGGCACGGGTCGTACCGCGACGCCGGAACAAGCGCAACAGATGCACGCGTTCGTCCGGCGCATCGTCGCCGAAAAGTTCGGCGAAGAGGCGAGCCAACGGTTACGCATACTTTACGGCGGCTCCGTCAAACCGGAGAACATCGCCGGGTTGATGGCGCAACCAGACATCGACGGAGCGTTGGTCGGCGGAGCGAGCCTCGAAGCCGAAACTTTCGCGAAGATAGTCAACTACAATGCCACCTGAGGGCAGCAACTGAGAGGACAGGAGCCTTGCTGGAGTACATTCTGTACGGCATCTACGTTTTGGCTTGCATCGTCGTCATCGTCGCCGTGTTGCTCCAGCCGGGCAAGGCCGATGCGGGCGCTCTGTTTACGAGCACCCTGTCGAGCGCGGCATTCGGCCCGCGCGGGACGCAGACGCTGCTCGCCAAGATCACCATCGGCGCAGCTGCGGTCTTCATGCTCATCGCGCTGACGTTGTCGTTGCCGGCAGTGACGCAAAAGCGTTCCGTGCTCCAAGCGGAACCGGAAGCGACGCCGCAGCCAACGGCGTCGCCACAACCGTCGCCGGCAACGCCGAACGCCAACGAAGCATCAAGTACAACGGCGACGCCAGCGGCCAGCCCGCAACCGTCGCCCGAAGAGAAACGCTGAACGACCCTCTTTGACAAAAGATCTCAGAGGCTCTCCGAGCGTGCCGAAGTGGCGGAACTGGTAGACGCGCACGTTTGAGGGGCGTGTGAGGAAACTCGTGTGGGTTCGAGTCCCACCTTCGGCACCAACGGAGATTTAAAAAAGTGAACAAACGGAGAACAAAAAAACTACCAAAATTTTGGTAGTTTTTTTGTTTTGTGTATTAGTTTTCAAATTATATCCCAAATATTTATTGCCTTGAGCATTTTGACCTATATAGTTCACAGTTAACAGTTCTCAGTTCACAGTAGTAAACGATTTAATAGCTTTTACTGTGAACCGTGAAC
>CAKZOF010000125.1 GCA_937135995.1 uncultured Pyrinomonas sp. | reverse complement strand
TGCCGGATGGCCCGTTCCGTCCTTGCATCGAGCCCACTTGCGGCCGCAAGTTTCAACGCGTGAAGCCCGAGTTCGCGGTAGATCGTCAGCGCTTCGGCGTCCGTCTGGGCGTGCAGCGCTGCGACGTGGCGCTGCACCGTCTCTATATCGCCACGCGCAATGGGACCCGTCAGCGCACGCGATGGAAAAACGCGGCGGAGATTCTCTGCCGTCGAAAGGAGAAGGAATGAGAGCGCCTCTTGCGCCGTGCGCGGCGGCAGACCGCAGCGCCGCAAGAGGTCGAGCGCGATGTCGAAGAGGGCGACCACGTGTCCGGCGGATATCACCGCCGCCGCATGGTAGAGCGCTTTTCTTTCCGACGGCACGGAAAAACTCTTCGCCCCGAGAGCGCGAACGATACGGCGGGCCGCGCGGACGGCCTTGGGTTCGCCTTCTAAACAGAAGAAGGCACGGTTCAATTGAACCGCGCCGGAGACGGCATCGCTGATGGAGACCAACGGATGGATTGAACCGATGCTGCAGCCGCTGGCACGCAAAGGCGCGAGCGCCTCGGACGAGAGCGCTCCGCTCGCGTGAAGCGCGACGCAGCCGATGAGATCGTGGGCACCACGGGTCGAGTTCAACAGTTGCGCCGTTGCGGCGATCGAATCGTCGGGCGTCGCGATGATGAAAAGATGCGAACGCGGGAGGCGGGCCATCTCTTGCGCTCGGAGCGCCAGCGGCGGCGCGTACCCGCGTTCGACAAGGAGTCGTTGCGCTCGCCGTGCGCTCGCCGCGCGGCGCGTGACGAGGGCCGTGATTTCATAGCCGTGCGATGCGAGCGCCAGCGCGAAGGCTGCTCCCACGCGTCCAGCGCCGATGATGGCCACGCGCGCGCGGGGCGAGACGGTTCGGTTCGCTGGACCGGCGCGCTTCATTCTCTTCCGCCAGCGCTCGCCGCGATCGCATTGAAAAGCAATGGGTAAGTTGCGAGCGATTGCCCACGATATTGCGGGCGAAAACCGAAGAGATAGACGCTTCCGCGACCAAGCTTCGCTTCGACTAGCGCAGCGCGGCCCTGCATCTTCTGCCCGCCGAGGAGCCAGCCGGAAAGCAGCAGTTCACCGTCGGTCGGGTAGCGTGCGATGACGCGCGCTTGGTCCGCCAAAACCTCGAACACGGGCGAATCCTCGGCCCACACTACTGATTCGCGTTCCATCCCACGAGCGACAGGGTGGGCTACGTCGAGTTCCACGCGGAGGATCGAGCCGGGGACATAAAACTCTTCTCGTTTCAGTCCTTCAGTAATGTCGCGCACCGGGAGTCTCAACCTTTCGATGGCGAAATCGGAAGCGCGATTCAAGCAGATCAATGTGCCGCCCTGCGTGACGAACTCGCGCAGTTGGCGCACGCCTTCTTCTCCCAGGCCACCAACGTACTCGGGCGGCATCGTTCCCGGACGATGCCCTTCGAAGATCGCGCGCGGCGAATGGTCCGGGATGATGATGGCGTCGTACTTGGCGCGAAGAGAACCAGCGCGAACTTCTCCGTCCACCAAAGAAGCGTAAGGGATGCCGTGTTGTTCGAGCACCCAGCGCGTCCAACCTTCGTCCATGGATGGGACGTACGAGCGATAGAGCGCTACGCGCGTGCGCGTGGCTGCTTTGCTCGGCGCGAGCGCGCGCGGCGACTCTTTGCGCGCCGTGTATTGAAAAGGCTTGAAGATAGGACGCACCTCGACGCCCATCAACAGCGACAGCGTGTGCGCCGTCACGTCGTAGGGCGGAATCGGTTGGCCCGCTGCGTCGCGCAGATCAGGGTACGTCTGTCTTTCGAGCAGAGCTTTGGCAAAACTACCGTACGGCTGCGCCATGCGT
>CAKZOF010000124.1 GCA_937135995.1 uncultured Pyrinomonas sp. | reverse complement strand
TTCGAGGTCTTTCAACCTCTTGATCGATTTCTGAATGGTCTGAAAGTTCGTCAACAATCCGCCGAGCCAGCGTTGATTGACGTAGAACTGACCGGCGCGGGTCGCCTCTTCGCGGATCGCGTCCTGCGCTTGGCGCTTGGTCCCGACGAACAGAATGGTTCGGCTCGGGTCTTCGGACATCAGCTTGGTGACGAATTGAATCGCTTCGCGGAAAAGGCGCTGCGTCTTTTGCAGGTCGATGATGGAGATGCCGTTGCGTTCGCCGAAGATGTACTCTTTCATCTTCGGGTTCCAGCGTTTGACCTGGTGACCGAAATGGACTCCGGCCTCCAGCAGCTCTTTCATCGTGACGGTAACCAAACGAACCTCCTTCGTTGATTGGTTTCTGTACTCGCCGCGTTCGACCGACTGGCAACCAATCCGGACGCGGCAATGGGTTGAACGACGAAGCAAAGAGCGATGAACTCGTTTCGTTCATCGCTCTCGCCTAGTGAAACCTTACCTCTTGGAGAACTGGAAGCGTTTGCGCGCGCCCTTCTGCCCGTACTTCTTTCGCTCCTTGATGCGCGGGTCGCGCCGCACCAAGCCAGCCTGTTTCAGTGTCGGGCGCAGGTCGGCGTTGAACTCCAGCAGCGCGCGCGTGATCCCGTGCCGCACGGCTCCGGCTTGTCCCGACAGCCCGCCGCCGGCGACGTTGGCGTAGATGTCGAACTTCCCGACGGTTTCGGTCAACAGCAGCGGTTGCCGAACCGCAGTGCGCAACGCCTCAGTCGGAAAATACTCTTCGAGACTGCGGTGGTTGACGACGATCTTGCCCGTGCCGGGGCGCAGGTAAACGCGCGCCGTCGATGTCTTTCTCCGTCCTGTTCCGTAATATTGAATCTCAGCCACGATCTTCTCTTCGCCTATTATGGAATATTGAGACTTCCCAGAAATTAGTTCGCTTCGAGGACCGAGGTTCAACGGTTCAACGCTCGCGGCTCAAGTCGAGAGGCTCGGGCCGCTGCGCCGCGTGTGGGTGCTCGGCATCGGCGTAAACCTTCAGTTTGCGCGCCATCGCGCGTCCGAGTTTGGTCTTGGGCAGCATGCCTTGGACGGCCCACTCGATGACCCATTCCGGATGCTTGGCGAACATCTCTTGCACGTTGATCTCGCGCAGTCCGCCGGGCCAGAGCGTGTGGTAGCGGTAGACCTTCTGGGTTGCCTTGCCGCCCTTGAAGATGGCACGCCGCGCGTTGATGACGATGACGTGATCGCCCATGTCGAGAAAAGGCGTCCAGTCGGGTTTGTGCTTGCCCATCAAAATGCGCGCAACATGAGTGGCGAGTCGTCCGACGGGTTGCCCCGCCGCATCCACGACATACCACCGGCGCTTTTCTGCCAGTCCTGTTCCGCTCGGAAAATATGTTGACATAAGGCCAATCTCTCGGAAAGAAGCGTCGGAAACGCGAACTGGTAGGATAACCAAGCCGCGAAAGAGATGTCAAGCCGTGATCCTTTCGGAAGCCAGTCCTCGGCGGTCGCGCGCTCCAAGCTGCTTCGGCGAGTGTCTCGAGTTCGGTCAAGCGTGGTCGCTGAATATCTGAAGAGCTGTGAAAGTCTGCGCGCTGCCGTCTCGACCCGTTGCTGGCTAGCATTGACAAGCGAGCGCGTGCTTTCGTAATTTGCTGATTCTCTCTCCTCGCATTATCCTATTGCCTCGCAGGTTGTAAGAGAGGATCTTTTCCATCGTTCAGATGATGTTTAAGTTTACCCAACCTTTGCACGTACGCCTCTATTTTGTCTGCGTGATTCTGCTCTCTGTGCTCGGTACGAGTGGGTGCAGCAATTTGCCCGGCGTCAAGCGACGGGTGCAAGTGGCGCCGTTGCTGACGCCACTCATCGACGGCGAAACCGAACAGTTGATCGCCGAAGTGAACAAGCTGGCGGCGGTCCAGTCCTTGCGCGGCAAGATCGACATTCAGTTTCTCGACACGTCTTTTGCCGAATGCGGCGTCGCCGAAAAGTACCGCACCGCCGATGGCACGGTCATACTGGAAAGACCGGGCAAGATCTACCTTGCGATTCAGGTCCCGTTCATCGGAACGAGCGTCGCCGAGATGACCAGCGACGGCGAGCGATTTCGCGTTGCCGTGTTGCAGGGCGATGAGCGTTACCGTCGCTTCGTCAAGGGGACGAACGCTGCCGAATACGGGCGGCTGAAGGTCAACAGCATGCCGCAAAACTGCGTGGAGAGAGGCGAGCGCGATGGCGAGATGAACGTCAAACGAACGGTGAGCGCGCTGTCGGGACTGCGGCCGCAGCACTTCACCGATGCCCTGTTGATCAAGCCCATCCAAGCGGGCACGAATCTGCTCTACGCGCGCAGCGAGGCTTTCGAAGAGGAGCCCGACACGCGCCCTGGGGCCAAAAGAAACGCCCGCGTCGTGCGCGGCTACTACATACTCGACGAACTCGAGCCGCAAGAAGCTGGACGCGCGCGCCTCGTGCGCCGGTTCTGGTTCGATCGTTACGGCGCGTTGCGGCTGGCGCGCATGCAGACGTTCGATGGGCGCGGGCAGATGGTTACCGACGTCCGTTACCGCGACCCCAAGCCTTTCGGCGAGCAGGGGCGATATGTGCTCCCGGCGCGTATTCAACTGACGCGCCCGCAGGACCGCTACTCGATCGAAGTCGCCTATCAGGCTCCCGAAGCGGTGGTGGTCGATCGGCAGTATGATCCGACGCTCTTCGTTCTGCAGAACAAGTGGCAGTTGCCGGAGGTCGATCTCGATGTCCGCGACCAGAGCGCGCCGGCGGTGAGACGCTAGGTCTTT
>CAKZOF010000123.1 GCA_937135995.1 uncultured Pyrinomonas sp. | reverse complement strand
CTTCGGTCAGGTAGTTACGCAGGAAGGAGATGTCGTTATCGAGTTCGCGCACCTCGAAGATCTTCTCGCGCCCTTGGCCGGGACGCCGCCCGAAAGCCTCTTGCTCCTCTTTGGTCGGGTTATCCCACCGTCGTTCGATGTCCTCGAATATTTTGTAACCGAGATAGTACGGATTAAGCTGCCCCTTGTGCGGCGAAACGACGCTCGCATGCAGTTCGGCGAACTCGATCAACTCTTCGTCCGTCAAATCGAGTTCGCGCATGATGCGCGCGTGCCAGAAGGAGGCCCATCCTTCGTTCATGATCTTGGTCTGCATCTGCGGGATGAAATACTCCATCTCTTCGTGAATCATCGCCATGACGTCGCGCTGCCAGTCCTCGAGGATGGGCGAATTCTTCATGATGTAGTAGACAAGATCTTTTTCCGGCAGCCGCTCGCCGCGCGGTTTCTCCTCTTCAGAGTCGATTTGGCGCGGACCGAGAAGATCGTCGTAGCGACCCTCGACCTTTTTGGGCGAAACGCCGCGCTTCGCGGCCCGCTCTTCGGCTTCGCGCCGGATGAAGAAGTCTGGATCGATGTGCTCTTCAATTGACAGCACAGCATCGAGGAGCTTCTCCACCGTCTTGCGACCGTATTTGAACTCGTATTCGGCCATGCGCGCCGCGTGCGTCGAAGCCGTTTCGACCATCTGGCGGTTGGTCTTCGAGAAATAGACGTTGTTCTTGAAGAAATCCGTATGGCCGAGCACGTGGGCCATGACGAGTTTGTTCTGGACAAGGCTGTTGGTTTCAAGCAAGAAACCGTACGAGGGATTGGTGTTGATGACGACCTCGTAGATCTTCGACAGACCGAAGTCGTACATCGTCTTCATGCGCTGATATGCTTTGCCGAAGGTCCAGTGCGAGTACCTTCCGGGCAAGGCGTAAGAGCCGATCTCGTACATCACGGTCGCGGGCACGATCTCGAAGTGAGTTGGGAACGGATCGAGACCGAACCGCGTGGCAACATCCCAAATCTGTTCGAGCGCCTTTTCGAGCTCCTTGATCTCGCGGTCTTTCATACGTTTATTCTCCCCCTAAGCTCGACCAACTGCAAGGTAACAACCGATCTTCGACCGCGAAACACCACGCTCAGACCAACGGTTGAAACGGTCTTCGTAAAGTAACCAGCGGCAAAAAGATTCGGGAGAGGCTTTTTGGCGAGCCTCTCCCGAAAAGATCGTACGAGCTTGTGGTTTTTAGAAGATGATCTTCGCTCGGAGTTGGATAACACGTCCGGTGAAGTCGCCAATGCTGTAGTTGTTGAAGAACGGGCTGTTGACATTGATGAAGGCCGTGTTCAACGGATCAACGCCGCTGATCGTTCTGATCCTTTGATTGAACAGGTTGGCCACTTCAGCGCCAAACTGCAGCGAGTACTGCCTGTCCTCGCCGAAGAAGAAGTTCTTCAACAATACGGCATCCGTCCGGTTGAAGCCGTTGCTCCGAAGCGTGTTTCTCCCGGCGTTGGCTCGCGCCAAAAAGCCAGCCCTGATGTACTGTGCATTGGGATTCACAGCCACGTAGGCGACCGTGTTCGGGTCGCCTAGCGGGACCCGCCTTCCGGAAGAGTCGACGGCGATGACGTCGCTGCCCGTTCCCGGCTGACCATTCGGATTGAAAATGGTGCGGTCGCCAGCGGCATCGAAGTTCTGATTGCTGTCGATTCCCGAAAGAGGCGTCACCGGTTGACCAGATTGAGCTTGAAAGATCGCGTTGATCGAATACCCGCCCAACACGTTGCGCAAGAAGGCGCTTTCACTGTTGCGGAAGAAAGGCAGGTCGTAATTGACCGACGCGACGAAACGATGCGGTATATCGAGGGCCGACAAACCGCGTTCATCCCGCAAGTTGAAGAAGTCTTGCGGGCGTCGCGGATTGACGACGCTGGTGAAAAGTTCGTTGGTCGAGTCGTCGATCGCCTTGCTGAAGGTGTAGGCTGCCGTGAAGGCCAGTCCACGATCGAAGCGGCGGACCACGCTGATCGATCCGGAATCATACTGCGAGTTGCCCACCGGCTCGAAGGCGGTCAGGTTGCTGAGGAACCCGAACCGCGCCAGCGGACGGACGCGCACATCGGGACGCGCCCGCAATTGCCCGAGCGTCGGGAGATTGGCCAGTTGCGCTGGCGTCGGTTGACTAAGAAAGGTCGGGATGATCAAGTTCTGCGGGTTCACGATGCCGCCGTTCAGGCGAACCTGCACTGGGAGCTTGCGGCTACGCGTGCCGAGGTAGCGGATCTCCAAAGCAGTGTTAGCAGCCAATT
>CAKZOF010000122.1 GCA_937135995.1 uncultured Pyrinomonas sp. | reverse complement strand
CTTGGCACCGATCCGGTGCGCAAGCTCGTTGCGCCGCGTTTGATCGCGCTGCTCGTCATGCTGCCGCTGTTGACCGTGATCGCCGATGTGGTCGGCATCGGTGGCGGCATGATCGTGGCGACCACGCTTTACGGGTTGGCGAGCAACACGTTCTTTTCGGGCGTGCGCGACGGCTTGCAATTCGAAGACGTTCTCGGCGGCATCATCAAACCGATCTTTTTCGCTCTGATCATCGGCACGGTTGCTTGCCGCCAAGGGTTGAAAACGGAAGGTGGCACGGTCGGCGTCGGGCGTTCGACGACGACGGCGGTGGTTCTCGGTTCGATTCTGGTGATCATCGCCGATTTCTTTCTCGCCAAAGCGTTGCAGGTTATCCTAGAGACGCCACCGTGACCGAACCGGGAGGAGGATGGTCATCACGGACGACATCTCAATGGCGGAGAAACACGAGGCCGCGCCGTCCGCGCTGTCGGTGGAGATGAACCGCATCGTGCCGGCCATCGAGTTCCGCGACGTCCATCTTGCCTTCGATGACCACAAAGTGCTCGATGGCATCAGCTTCACCGTCCGCAAGGGCGAGACCAAGATCATCCTCGGCGGGTCGGGAAGCGGCAAATCAACCATCATCAAGTTGGTGCTCGGACTGATCAAGCCCGATGCCGGAAGGATCTTCATCGACGGCGAGGACATCACCGATTACGACGAAACGGAGATGATGCGCGTCCGCAAAAAGATCGGCATGGTCTTTCAAGAGGGCGCGCTTTTCGATTCTCTCTCCGTCTATGAGAACGTCGCTTATCGGCTGCGCGAGCAGGGCGTCCCAGAAGAGGAGATCGAGCAGGAGGTCCGCCGCATGCTCCGCTTCGTCAACCTCGAAGATGCCATCGATAAGATGCCCAACGAACTTTCGGGCGGTATGCGACGGCGCGTCGGTATCGCGCGCGCTCTGGTTGGCGATCCGAAGATCGTCCTCTTCGATGAACCGACCGCTGGGCTCGATCCACCGACGGCGCGCACGATCTGCGAACTGGCGATCAAATTGCGCGATTTGGAGGATGTCTCCTCCATCTTCGTCACGCACGAGATGAGCAACGTCGAGTATTTGACGGGCGAGTATGCGACCATCGATGAACGCGGCAACATCGTCTTCGAAGAAGAAGGCGAGCGCCTCTGCCTGCTCAACACCAAGATCATCATGATCCGTGACGGGCGCATCATCTTCAGCGGAACGGATGAAGAACTCTTCAAATCAGAAGATCCGTACATCCGCTGGTTCATCCGCGGCAAATAGATTGACGGGCGGCGTCTCTCGACAAACGACCGACATCGCATCTAAACTTCTAGCGTTCGAAACGGAAATCAACGCGCCCTTGCGACCGGTGATCCGCAATCGCAGGGGTCATCCTGTGAACGTCGTATGCCACCGACCAAGAAGAAAGTTGGATTACGTGAACTGCGCGTCGGCCTGTTCGTCGTCATCGCTATCGGCATCTTGATCTTTCTCATCCTGAGCGCGGCCGGAGATCTCACGCCCTTTACGCCCAAGCTGCGGTTGCGCGCGCAATTTGCCAACGCCGACGGACTGCGTGGCGGGTCCGAGGTGAGACTGGCGGGCGTGCGCGTCGGCACCGTCAAAGACGTGCGCCTGCTGCCGCCGTCGGACGACCCGAACGCGCCCAAGATCGAGGCGCTGATGGAGGTCGAGTCGGTGATCGATGGGCGCCCCGCCGCCGAGCGCATCCGTAGCGATTCGGTCGCCACGCTCGGCTCGCCGAGTATCCTCGGCACCGACAAGCTGATCAACATCACGCCGGGCACGGCGCTGGGCCAACCGATCAAAGACGGCGACCTCTTGCGTTCGAGTTCGGCCAACACGCTCGCCGACGTCACCGCATCGAGCAACGAACTGGTCCAGCAGCTCAATCAGCTTTCGCGCCAAGTGACCGAGATCGCGCAGAAGATCAACGAAGGGCAAGGGACGTTCGGGCGCTTCCTCAACGACGAATCGTTCTACAACAACTTGAACGCCGCCGTGCGCGACCTCCAAGATTTGACGCGGCGCCTCCGCTCGGGCGAAGGCACCGCCGGGCAGTTGATCAACGACCCAACGCTCTACAACAACCTCGCCACCGTCACGGCCGAATTGCAAACCATCTCGGCGGATCTCAGGCGCGGGCGCGGCACCGCGGGCAAACTGCTGACGGACGAAGCGCTCTACAACGAAGCGCGCACAGCCGTGGCGCGGCTCAACCGCTCGGCTGACGAGATCAACGCCATCGTCGCCGACGTTCGCGCTGGGCGCGGCACCGTCGGCAAGCTTCTCACTGATGAAGCCTTCTACAACGACGCGCGGTTCGCTATCGCGCGCTTGAACGCGACCACGGCTCGCATCGACGAAATGATCGCCAGCGCGCAACGCGGCGAAGGGACGGTCGGCAAGCTATTGACCGACGATCAACTCTACACCAACGTCAACCAGCTTTCGTCCGAAGCGGTCAAGTTGATCTACGACTTTCGGCGCGATCCGGGCAAGTACCTGCGCATCAAGGTGTCGCTCTTCTGAGATCCAGCCCGTCATAAACCCCACGCCTCGCTGGCGCGCGGCTTGCAAGGCGCGTCGCGCGACCAGCCCGAGCGGCAGAGCCGAAGGACAGGGCAATGATGCCGCTACGTTGTGAAATGATAAACAGCCCGCTTCAACTCGAAGCGGGCTGCTCACCGTCGCCATCAACCTCTGCGGCGTTCAGTACTTCGGCACGCTTGGATCGACTTCGTTTGACCAAGCGGTGATTCCCCCCTTCAGGTTCAGCAACCGACCGGTGAATCCAGCGCGCCGCAGGGCCTCGATCGCTTTGGCGCTACGCACGCCGCCTTTGCAGTGGACCACCGTTTCTTTGGTCGGATCTATTTCGTTCATACGCGCGACCACTTCCTTGAGGGGGATCAGCTTCGCTTGCGGCAGCCGGGCGATTTCGTACTCGGCTGGCTCGCGAACGTCGATGATCTGAATCGGATCGCCGTGCTCCAATCTCTCTTTCAGTTCGGTGGCTGTGATCTCTTCCATCTCCTCGCTGCCCTTTCCGACCGGCTCTTGCCCGCGCAGTCCGCAGAATGCCTCGTAGTCAATCAACTCTTTGATCGTAGCATTCGGACCGCACACAGGGCAATTCGGATCCTTGCGCAACTTCAGTTCGCGGAAACGCATGTGCCACGCATCGAAGAGCAACAGCCGATTGATGAGTGGCTCGCCGCCACCTAGAATCAACTTGATCGTTTCGTTGGCCTGAATCGCTCCAACGATGCCTGGCAACACGCCGAGCACACCGCCTTCGGCGCACGACGGAACGAGCCCCGGCGGCGGCGGTTCCGGATACAGGCAACGGTAGCAAGCGCCGCGCGCAGCCCAAAAGACGCTCGCTTGCCCCTCGAAACGGAAGATCGATCCATAAACGTTCGGTTTCCCCGTCAGGACGCAGGCGTCGTTGACCAGATAGCGCGTCGGGAAGTTGTCCGTGCCATCGACGATGATGTCGTACTCGCGGAACAATTCGAGCGCGTTCTCGCTGGTCAGGCGCGCGTTGTAGGTTTCGATCTCGATATAGGGATTGATATCCTGCAAGCGATCGCGCGCCGAGTCTATCTTCGGGCGCCCGACATCGCGCGTGCCGTGGATTACCTGCCGTTGCAAGTTAGATTCGTCCACCACATCGAAATCGACGATGCCGAGATGCCCGACGCCAGCGGCAGCAAGATAGAGGCCGAGCGGTGCGCCGAGACCGCCCGTGCCGATCATCAGCACGCGCGCGGCTTTCAGCTTCCGCTGTCCTTCCATGCCGACTTCCGGCATGATCAAGTGGCGGCTGTAACGCGCGATCTCCTCGTTGCTGAGCGTCGGCAATTCGTCCACGCGATGGCTCAACAGCTCTTCTTCGGTTACGGCGCCGCCAGCGATGGAGGGCACGATCATCACCGTGTCGCCCTCTTTCACCGGCGTTTCAAGTCCTTGCGCGTGACGTATGTCCTCATCGTTGACGTACACGTTGACGAAATTCCGCAACCTATTCTGCTCGCTAAAAAGATGTCGGCGCAGTTCCGCATGTTCTTCGGTCAGCTGCGCCAGCGCTTCGCCCACCGTGCGGGCGTCGACTTGGAGTTCGGCCTTGCCACCCGCATACTGCCGAAGTGCTGTCGGTATTTGAATCTTGATCGTCATCGTCTCATACTCCCTTCACAATCTCTTCTTCATCGAACTGCGAGCGGTCATCACGCATCTGCCACGAGCGTAGATCGCGCGCCGCTCCGTGCTCGACGGCCACGATGATGTAAGAATAGATGGGCAGCGCGTGCTCCAGATCGTAGGACGAAGGCACCGCCGGATGATCCGGATGAGAATGGTAGAAGCCGATGATCTCCAACCCTTGTTGCCGCGCGCGCCGCTCGCCCGCCAACCATTCTTCCGGACGGATGAGAAAGCGACGCCGTCGAGCGCCCTCTTCGCGCGCGTTCGAGATGGGCAACGTTTCGACCACACGCTTTGCCCCATCGCTCTCGAACTGCCCGAGCAGCAGACCGCAACATTCGTCCGGATAATCGCGCTCGGCATGCGCACGCATCGCCGCTTCGTGTTCCGCTGTGAGCGCGATGGCCATCTCGCTTCAGTCCTCTTCGTTCCAGAACTCTTCGCTCATGTAACGCTCGCCGCCATCGCACAGGATGGTGACGATCACCGATCCGGCGGGCAACTCTCGCGCCAAGCGCAAAGCGGCAAAGACGTTCGCGCCGGAGCTTATCCCGACGAACAGACCTTCTTCGCGCGCCAGTCGCCGCGCCATGCGTTGCGCATCCTCGGTTGAAACCTCGACGTTTTGATCGGCCAACTGCGGATCGTAGATGCCGGGAACGATGGCCGTCGGCATGTGCTTCATGCCCTCGAGGCCATGAAGCGGTGAATCGGGTTGCATCGAAACGCACTGAATGCGTGGGTTGAACTCTTTCAGCCGCCGCGTCGTGCCGACAAAGGTGCCCGACGTTCCGAGTCCGGCGAGAAAGTGCGTGATGCGCCCTTCGGTCTGCTGCCAGATCTCCACGCCGGTGCCATCGTAGTGCGCTCGCCAGTTGGCCGGATTGTTGTATTGGTCCGGATAGAAGAACCTTTGCGGAGCGCTCTCGTAGAGCGCGCGTGCACGGCGCTGCGCACCGTCGGTCCCTTCCAGCGGATCGGTTTCGATCAACTCGGCGCCGTAGGCCCGCAACATCCTCTTCCTCTCGGGACTAGCGTTCTTCGGCAAGCAGAGGGCGACGCGATAACCGCGCGCCGCGCCGATCATCGCGTAAGCGATCCCCGTGTTGCCGCTCGTCGCATCGAGGATGATGCGATCCGGTGTCAACAGCCCGCGCCGTTCGCCGTCGAGGATCATCGCCAACGCAGCGCGATCTTTGACCGACCCGCCCGGATTCAAGTGCTCGGCTTTGACGTAAACTTCTACGCCGCAGGCAACATCGCGCACGACACGCCGCAATCGCAACAGCGGCGTGTTGCCGATCTGGTCGAGCACCGATCCGCCCTCTCTCGCCTCCGCCTTTTCCAACACCGCTTGCGTCATGTCTTCACAAAGTTTGATGCACCTTGCGCGCCGAGGAGGTGTTCTGCCCCACTAATCAGTGCTCCGCGCGAGCGCGCGTTCGATGTCGGCAACGATGTCCGTCACCGCCTCGATTCCAACCGAGATGCGCACCAGACCTTCGCCGATCCCGAGTCTGGCACGTTGCGCCGGCGACATGTCACGGTGCGACGAGGTCGCCGGATGGAGCACGCCCGTGAACACGTCGCCGAGGCTCGTCGCTCGCACGCACAAACGCAGCGCCTCCATGAAACGAAACGCCGCTTGGCGCGATCCATCGGCAAGCTCGATCGAAACCAAGCCGCCGCCGAAAGGCAGGCGAAAAAGCCGCTCCACCGTTTCGCGCTGACGCTCGTCGAGCAGTGGGTAATGGACGCGCGCCACGCGCGGGTGGTTCGCAAGATGCTGCGCCAAATGGCGCGCGTTCTCACAATGACGCTCCATGCGCAGCGCCAGCGTCCGCGTTCCGCGCAGGATCTCGTGCGCTTCCCAAACGCTCAGCACGCCGCCCACCGTCTTGACAACGCCGCGCAAAGCTCCGAGATCAACTTCGTCGCGCACCAC
>CAKZOF010000121.1 GCA_937135995.1 uncultured Pyrinomonas sp. | reverse complement strand
GGTCCTTCGGCTTCTTGTACTGGATGACGGCCTTGCCGTCTTTGCTCACGGTCTGCTTGTTCTCTTGCTGTTCGGTGATGGTGTAAGAGCATTGCCACTGTTTGCTCGCCAGCACTGTGTAGGCTTCGGCGCGCTTTTCGGGCGAGAGCGTCTCGAGATTGGCGCGCTGCGTGATCCACTGTTGCTGTGCTTCGTCCTGCTTGATCGCGCCGTACAAGTAGGCGACGGCATTGTAAGCTTCGTCGTTGTTCGGATCCTGTGCGAGCACCTTCTTGTAAGCGTCGATCGCCTCTTTCGCTTTGGCGATGTTCTCCGGCGTCTCGACGCCCGGCTTGTACTGCGCGTGGATGGCGCGCGCGACGAAGAACTGCGCGTTCTTCTGGCTCGGGTCCAATTCAAGCGCCCGCTCGAAATGCTGCTGCGCTTCGGCATACTTGCGTTCTCGATAGGCGCGCGCGCCCTCGTTGATCTCGTTTTTGGCGCGAATGCGATTGACCACGCTGCAACCGGAGGCTAGCGCGGCGCACGCCACAAGCAGGCCCAGTTTCGTGAAAAAGGGTTTCATGCCTCTTCCCTCGTGACTCGAAAGAATTCAATATCTTAGCGAACGCTCGGACCGCGAGCGAAATGGCTCGCGGAACAGCGCGGCTACTGCGCAAGGTCGTCGATCTGCAATCCAATGGGGCTAGCGCCCGCCCCTTTGACCGCATCGATCACTTTCACGACGTCGCCGTAGCGGATCGAGCGTGGAGCCTTGATGAAGACCGTCTTTTCGATCCGCTCTTCTTCGGGCAGATCGACGCGGTTCTCCATGCCGTAGCGGTAAGCGCGCTCCTGCCGACGCTTTTCAAAGAGCTGTGCAAGCGTCGTGCTCAGCTTGCTCGTGTCGTTGATGGTCCCCATCTCTTCGGTGTTGAGCTTGATTTTCATATCCTTGTCGATGGAGACCACGAGCGTCAACGGATTGGGTTTGACGTCCTGCTGATTGGGGTTCGGCTCCTGCGGCACGAGCGCTTTGAAGCGGCTCGGTTTCAACGGCGTGATCACCATGAAGATGATCAACAGCACCAGCAGGATGTCGATGAACGGGGTAACGTTGATGTATGGCTCGGCCTTGGTGCCGCTGCTCATTGCCATAAGCCCACCACTCTCCTTTCGCGCTTTTACTGGGCAGCGCCTGCTTCAGACCCACCCTTCTTCTTCCGGTCGGCGACGAGTCCGATCTGATCGACGCCCGCTTGGCGGATCAGGTTGATCACCTCGACGACGTTGCCGTAGCTGACGCCGACGCCGCTCTTGATGTAGACGATGCGTTCGTCGCCTTGTTTGTCCTTCATCCGGCTTTCGATCTCGCTCTTGAGCGAATCCTTGTCGATCCGCTCCTTGCCGATGTAGAACTCGTTGTCTTCCGGAATCGAGATGACCACGGAAGATTCCTTGATGATCGCCGGATCGACCTCCGGGTTGTTGAGGTCACGCGGGATGGCCACCGTGATCCCCTGTTGCAAAAAGGGCGTGATCACCATGAAGATGATCAAGATCACCAGCATGATGTCCACCATCGGCGTGACGTTGATCTCGGACTGGAGGCCGCCGCTTCCCCCACCTGCTTGCATTCCCATAATTCACGCTCCACATGGCGAGCATGCCTGCACGCGGTCGCGCCGCAGCGTTCGCCCGAAAGGGGCGCGGGGCCGCGACCGCGCGTCTGGATGCCCGAAGATGTTCGGTAGACCGCCTTAAGCCTTCAACTGCTTCGTGCGATTCTTGATGAAGTAGTCGATCAACTCCGAGGCCGAGTTGTCCATCTCGACGATGAAGCCGTCGACCTTGCCCGTGAAGTAGTTGAACATCCACACAGCAGGCACGGCCACCGCAAGTCCGAGCGCCGTGGTGAACAACGCCTCGGCGATGCCGCCAGCGACCGCCGCGATGCCGGCCGATTCGGCCTGCTTCATGCCTTGGAAGGCATTGATGATGCCAAACACAGTGCCGAACAGACCGACGAAGGGCGCCGTCGAACCGATGGTCGCAAGTCCCGACAGCCCGCGTTTGAACTCGTTGGTCTTGATCGCGATGGCCCGCTGCAGGGCGCGCTTGGAAGCCTCGATCTCGTCGCCTGAAAGTTCAGGCGAGGTCTCGTGCGCGCGGAACTCCTGCAAACCGGCGCTGACGACCATGGCCAGATGCGACTTCTTGTGCTTGTCGCTGATCTTGATCGCCTCGTCGATACGGTCGTTTTTGAGCGCTTGCGCCACGCGCGGCGCGAACTCGCGCGACTGCTTTTTGGCCGCCGAGTAGGTTAAATAGCGCTCGACCATGATGGCGATGGAGTAGACCGACATCAGAAGCAGGATGACGACCACCGTCAAGGCCACCCATCCCAAGTGCTTCAACATCTCGGTCACGGTGAATTGGGAGCTGAGGTCTTGCCCCTCCTGCAACAGCAAGAAGAGGCCGAAAGCTTTCGTTCCAAGCATGCTTACCAACATCGTCACGGTAAAGACCCTCCAGAGGTTTTTATGTAATGCGAAGATCGCACATCATCACTGAAGCACGAAGTTGTAGGTGATGATGCCCTGCACTTTGACCGGCTGCCCCGAGAGCAGCGTCGGCGTAAAGCGCGCTCGATAGGCGGCTTGCACCGCCGCTTGCCGCAGCAACGGATGGCCGCTCACGGCGGTCGCCGACACGACCTTGCCCGTCTCATCGACCAGCACCTGAACGTTGACCGTGCCCGAAGCACGCGCGGCTTTGGCCATCGGCGGATACGCCGGCTGCGGCAGGCTGATCGCCTTGCCGTTCAACACGCCGCCCGACTGAATCACCTTCTTGGGTGTTGGCGTCGGCGGCGGTGGCGGCGGCGGTTCATCAAGGTCCTTGACCACCGGACCGGTGCCAGTGCCGCCAACTACTCCGCCCACTCCGGGCGGGCCTACTGGGCCACTCGGACCGACCGGATCAGTGTTGGTCCGACCGAGCGCCACGGGCGTGTTGGGCGGCACGGGCGGCACTTTGGAAGCGACCGTGGACGGTTTCTCAGGGACCTTGGTTGGGTCCAGCGTGCTCGCGACCAACTCCGTGCGCGTCGCCACCTGCTGTTGCGTCGTCGTGGTCGGTTTAGGTTGT
>CAKZOF010000120.1 GCA_937135995.1 uncultured Pyrinomonas sp. | reverse complement strand
TGCCTGCCCTCGATCCACCGGCGACGACGCGGCGACGGTGGGCTCCAGCGCTGGCTGGACCGGTGGAAGATACCTTGCTACTCGATCCACCGGCGACGGCGCGGCGACGGTGGGCTCCTGCCGTCTTTCTGCGCTGGGCGTTTGTGCCGCCGCGCTCAGAGACAGGAGCAGGATCAACAGCGTCGTGCGTAGCGCTAGCTTCATTGTCCCCACCTCGCGGTCGTTGCCGGAAGATCCGTTTGCTGAAACGTTATCACACTGCCGTCCTCTGCGACCAGAGAAGAGCGCCTCGGCGGGAGGGTCGAAACGGAGTCCGGCACGTCGCTAAAGCGCCGCGTACCTTTGCTCTCGGCGCAACAACCAGAGGAAGACTGGACCACCGATCAGCGCCGTGATCGCGCCCACGGGGAGCTCGCCCGCGCCGAGCGCGGTGCGCGCGATCGCGTCGGCGACCATCAAAAAAGCCGCTCCGAGCAGAAACGAACTGGGCAGAAGCAGACGCACATCCTCGCCGAAAAGCAGCCGCGCCGCGTGCGGGACGATCAACCCGACGAAACCGATCGTTCCGCCGACGGCAACCGTCACGCCGACGATCAACGAGGCGGCGAGGTAGACGATCTGCTCGATGCGGCGCACGTCGACGCCGAGACTCGCAGCCGTCTCTTCGTCGACGGCGATCAGATGTAGCTCGCGCGCCACGTAGAAAAGTGCAAACCAACCCGGAACAAGCAGCGGGAGCATGCGCGCGACGAGATCGAACCCGACCACATCGAGCGTCCCGATGGTCCAGCGCAGGATCTGCAACGCGCGCGTGAAATCGGCGAAGTACTGAATGATGACCACACCCGCCGCCGAGATCAGATTGACGACGACGCCAGCGAGCAACAACGCCCCGGGCAGAACGACGGTGCCCGTTCGCGCCAGCCGATAGACGACCCAGACGGCGAGCAGCGCGCCCATGAACGAGGACAGGAAGACGACCGGGATGCCAGCTACGCGCGTGCCCCAACCGAGTGCCAGCGCCACCCCGGCGCCGAGCGCGCCGCCGCCCGACACGCCGAGCGTCAACGGTTCCGCCAGCGGATTGCGAAACAAGGCTTGCAACGCGGCACCGACCAGAGCGAGCGAAGCGCCGACCACGGCGGCCATGACGACGCGCGGCAGACGCAGGCGGAAAAAGAGCGTGTGCGTCGCTTCGTCTTCGGGAAGTGCAAACGGGTTGAGTGGCCGATAGCCGATCCAAGTGGCGAACAGCGCTGCGACGATCAAAACAAAGATCAACAGCAGCGCCATGCGCCACGGCTCTTTTGTCATCCTTCGACTCGTCATCGCATCCGCCCGTTCTCCTGACGGCAGCCGTCTCGTCTGCTCTCCGTCTTCACCGTCTGCCGATTGCAGTCAGCACGCTATCTTCAAAAGCTGACCGGGCTCTTCGTTCCGAATTCGCCCGTCGCCGCGCATCACGTTTGGTTCTCCCGCGCCGCGCGGCGCGCGCGTAAAAAGCACAACGTCAAAGGATAAGAGATCGCCGCGCAGACGACCGACAGGATTAACCCGCCGATGGCGAAAGGCAAAAGCACGTCGTTCCAACTGCGAATGAAAAGATCGTGCCAGTACGCTCCGTCGAGAAGCCGCGGATGTTTGAGCAACTCGAGACCATCAGGTGGGATGCGCATGGGACGCCCGAGCACCAGCGCGCCGACCGCGTAGGACACAATGGTGATCGGCACCAGCGTCAAAAAAGGGTTGTTGACGAAGGTTCCGGTGTAGATGGCGACCTTGTTGAAACGAAAGATCACGGCGATCAGCGTCGCCATGATCGTGTGCAGGCCGAGAAACGGGGAGAAAGCGATGAAGACGCCAATGGAGAAGGCGAGCGCCGTCCTCTCCGGCGGGTCGTCGAGCGCCAGCAGACGGCGCAAAGCTGCACGAAACATCCCGATTTGCGAGCAACGGGCGGCGCGCAGCGCCAAGTTTGGGCAACGCGCCGCCCGCGTCTTTACGAAAAGCTCTCGAGCGCGGTCGCTTCGTCCTCGTAAACGTCGAAGACGGTGAGCAATTTCGTGATCGCCAGCAGATCCTGAATCTTCTGCGTCAGATTGAGCAACTTGAGCTGTCCGCCCTCTTTGTTCACCGCCGTGTAGCTGGAGACGAGTTCACCGATGCCGCTCGAATCGACGTAGCTGACGCCGCCTAGATTCAACAGGATCTTCTTTTTGCCTTCCGAAAGCAGACGGCGGATGGCGCTGCGCAAAGCGACGCTGCCTTCGCCGATGGTGATCTTGCCACTCAGATCGAGAATGGTCACATCGCCCGCTTGTCGCTCTTTGATGTTCAACTCTGCCATATCGATTTTCTCCTTCCGAATGTTGTGTCACCGAGGACGCCGCTTGACCATGCGGACCACCATGCCGCCGCCGGGGTGGCGCGTCCACGCGACCTCGTCCATGAAGGTACGGATGAAGAGCAAGCCACGTCCCGACGGGTTGAGCAAATTCTCCTCGCGCGTCGGATCCGGCACCTCGTCCGGATCGAACCCGGCCCCGTGATCGCGGATGATGATCGTCAAGCTCGCGCCCGAATCGGTGAACGAGATCTCAACCGGCTTGGTTTCGTCCTCGCGGTTGCCGTGCAACACGGCGTTGCTGACGGCTTCGCGGACGGCCAATTCGATGCCGAAGATGGCGTTCGCATCGAACCCACATCGCGCGGCGATGTCGTTGGCGACGGCCGCTACGCGCTCGACCGTTTCGAGGCGACTCGGTAAGCTAAGTTGCGTCGTCTTCTGGATCACGCGCGCCGTCTTCCCAAGTCCATCAGCACGAACACTGAATCTTGTTTGATCAGCGCGAGTTTCGGCAAAGGCTTCGCGCTGCTTCGCGCGCCAGCACCTTCCCCGTCGCTACGCGCTGGAGAGCGCTTCCGCGCTGCCGCGACAGATTTATCCGCACCTGTGCACGGGAGCGCGCCCCCGAGCGATCTTCTCGCTTGGCGTGCGCCGTCGGTTCCGGCTGTAAACCTCTCTGCCAACAGCACACGCCAATATATCAGCTTTCTCCGACCTTGACCACGAATTTTCAAACGGCAGACACGCGCGCGTTGTCGGCGGACGATGGCGAAAAACTGGACCGTGCGACGCGCACGTTCTCGGTAACACGCCGCCGACCGCGATGTCAAGAAGTGGCCCCGCATCGCACGCAGCGTTCGCCAATCGGCAACTTGCGCCGCGAGAGGCGTCGCATCGCGCACGGACGCGCTTTCGTTGTAGAATCTTCCAGACAAATGAACGACGCGACGATGACACTGGTTCCCACAAAACGACTGCGGGGGCGCACGCGGCTTCCCGGCGATAAGTCCATCTCGCACCGCGCAGCGATGCTCGCCGCGCTGGCACGCGGGCGTTCCACGCTGACCAATTTTTCGACCAGCGCCGATTGCGCCTCGACGCTCGCTTGCCTTCGGGCGCTCGGCGCAAAGGTCGAACGCGAGGCCGACAGTGTCGTGATCGAAGGGGTCGGCGGGCGCTTCTTGCCTGCCACAGCGCCACTCGATTGCGGCAACAGCGGGACGACCATGCGCCTGCTGGCTGGTATGCTGGCCGGACAACCTTTCAGCGCAACGCTCGTGGGCGATGCGTCGCTCAGTCGGCGCCCGATGCAGCGCATCATCGAACCACTCGAACAAATGGGCGCCAGCGTTGCTTCGACGCAAGGACACGCGCCGCTAACCATCACCGGACGCTCTCCATTGCGCCCCATCGCCTACCAACCACCCGTACCGAGCGCGCAGGTGAAGTCCTGCGTGCTTCTTGCCGGATTGCAGGCTGAAGGACGAACATGTGTGCGCGAAACGGTGCGCACGCGCGATCACACCGAACGATTGCTCAGGTGGTTCGGCCTCGACGTCGAACAGGAGACCGACGGCGTGACCAGAACGGCATCGATTACGGGTCCGGCCCTATTGTCGGCGCGCGACGTCGTCATTCCGGGCGACATCTCCTCGGCGACCTTTTTTCTCGTTGCGGCGACGTTGCTCGCCGGCTCCGATCTGCTTATCGAAGCGGTCGGGCTGAATCCAACGCGCACGGCCGTGATCCGCGTCCTCCGGTCGCTCGGCGCAGAGATCAGCATCGAGAACGCGCGCGTGGAGTGCAACGAAGAGGTGGGCGACGTGCGCGTCTGCGGCGTCGGGCGGTTGTCGCCCAGAGAACCGCAAGCCAACCTCATCTGCGGTGCGCTCACGGCGGAATTGATCGATGAACTTCCCGCGCTCGCCGTTCTCGGCACGCAGGTCGAAGGCGGACTCGAGATCCGCGACGCCGCCGAACTTCGCGTCAAAGAATCCGACCGCATCCGCGCCACCGTGGACAACCTGCGCGCCATGGGGGCCGAAGTCGAAGAGCGCGAGGATGGGCTACGCGTTGCTGGACCGGTCGAACTCCATGCGGCCCAGCTCGACGCTCGCGGCGACCACCGCATCGCGATGGCCTTTGCCGTCGCCGCGCTCACGGCCAACGCACCATCGGAACTGCGCGGCGCCGATGCGGTCGCCATTTCGTTCCCCGAATTCTTCGATCTTCTCGCCGCGTTGAGCCAAGAGCGATGACCGGTACACCCCGCATCGCCATTCTCGGTTTCATGGGGGTGGGCAAAACCACCGTTGCCCAAGCGCTGGCGGGGCGCCTCGGCTGCCCGATGATCGATCTGGACCAGCGCATTGCAGAGCGCGAAGGGCGTTCTATCACTGCCATCATCACCGAAGAAGGCGAAGATCGCTTCCGCGCCATCGAGGCCGACGTTTTGCGCGAAGTGATCGCGGAGACCGGTGCGGCGGTTGTCGCCCTTGGCGGCGGCGCGTGGACCATTGAACCGAATCGCCGACGACTCCTCAAGGCAGGCGTCGTCACCGTCTGGCTCGACGCGCCGTTCGAACTCTGCTGGCAACGGATCCGCGCCTCGACCGAAGAACGCCCGCTGGCGCGCAGCGAAGAGACGGCGCGCGCGCTTTATCAACAAAGAAGACCGCTCTACGCGCTCGCGTCGCTGCGCATCGAAGCGAGCGCCGAAAAGACGCCTGCCGAACTCGCCGAACAGATCGCCCGCGCGTTGAATTTGTAATCCAAGTCGCGTCGTGCTGGAGACGCTTTCGTATCGAGATCTTTACTTTGGAAACGCGCATTCAGCCGTGGCAACGTTTCGTTCGCCCGATCCGCCTTAGGTCACCGAGCCATCGCGCTCTGATCGCGCAGCATTTTCAAGAGCGCCACTTCTTCCGGCTCGTATTCGGGCTGCTGGCGGCGGATCAACCGCTCGCGGCGCGGGCGGAATTCTTCGAGCGTGCGTCCAGCGAGATAAGCGTCGAGCACTGCCGGATGCACGTAGCAGGAACGGCAGACGCTCGGCGTGTTGCCCAAACGTTCGGCGACCTTTTTCAACGCTTTGACGAGATTACGCTTGGCCGCTTTCTCGTCTTCGGCCGGTCCGATGTCGGCCAGTTCAACGGCGGTCATCAAAGTGCCGCCCCATGTGCGAAAGTCTTTCGCCGAGAACTCGGCCGAAGTGATGCTCTTGATGTACTCGTTCACATCGCGCGCGGTGACAGGCTTGATGCGTCCCTGCTCGGTAACGTAGTTGAACAAGCGCGAACCGCCGAGCGCCTTGATGTCGCGCATGAGCGCGGCCAACTCTTCATCGACGAGAATACGGCGGTGGCGTACGTGGTGTTTGCCGACGAAGTTGAAGACGAGCTGTCCGCCGCGCTTGATTTCAAGATGATGGTTGCGCAGCGTCGTCACGCCGTAGGTGCGGTAGCGCCGCACGCTCGTTTCCGACCCAACGCGAAAATAGAGATCGTTGATTAGCCGGACGATCACCGCCAACACACGCTCGCGTGGGAAACCGTCGCGCGCGAGGTGCTCGTTGGTGGTCCGCCGTAGAACCGGCAGCGCTTCGCCGAAGCGGACGATCTTCGCGTACTTGCGCTGCTGCTGTCGCGCCGCGAAGCCCGGATGGTAGATATACTGCAATCGTCCTTTGGTGTCGAAACCGACGGCTTGGATCGGACTGCGCGCGGATGGCGCGATGCGCACCTTGGTCCATGCTGGTGGGATGACCAAGCTTTGAATGCGTTCGATGATCGTTTGGTCGGTGATCTTTTGACCGTCGGCCGTTTCGTACCAGAAGCCGCGCCGCTTCGTGCCGCGGCGTCGCCACCAATGCGCGCGCTTGTCCGCCGCGCCGTTTTGCCGTTTCCCGCTTTCCATGCCCCTGGCTCGCTCCTGCTGCGGGCAGCATAGAGCAGAAACGCGCGCCGTTTCAATCCGCGCCCCAACGCGCTCTGTCGCCCGCAACCGAAGCAGACGGCGTGCTCGCGCCGGTTCAACCCGATCGCATGCTTCTCGATCGCGGCGTTCATCCGCAAGCGAGCCTGCGTTTATCTGTCCCCACTTGATTTCGGAGAAGTTATGGGCTAAATTCCGCGTGGGGTCGTGCAAATTGTCTGACTTCCTTCGGACAATGAAGGAAGTTCAAAGGCTTGTTTGCCCGGTTCACCGCTGCACCTGCGATGCACACAGAAGCATGCGACGTGGTGCTCATTGAGCACCGCACGATGAAACCGCTACCCGACGAACAGAAGAGGCACGGTGATACTGCTCTTGACGTACAAAGAGTATCTCGAAAGGCTCAGCGAGCCACGCAGCATCGTGGACATCGCGCTGGTCTTCGTCATCGTCTACACCGTGCTGCGGCTCGTGCGCGGGACGCGCGCGGCTCCCATGGCGGCGGGTTTGTCGGTCTTTGCGCTTCTCTACTGGCTGGCCATCTGGCAACGCCTCGCCACCCTTGAGTTCATCCTTCGTGGCGCGCTGCTTTACGTTGGCGTCGCGATCATCGTCCTCTTTCAAACCGAGATCCGCCAGGCCTTGATCTCGTTCGGCAACCGCCTGCGCTTGCCTTTGTGGCGTCGGCATCGCGGGCAATTCGGTGAAGGCGTTTACGACGAGATCGTGCTCGCCGCGACAACGCTCGCGTCGACTAAAACGGGGGCGCTGATCGTCATCGAACGCGCCACGGGGTTGACCAACGCGGCCGATAGCGGCATTCGGCTCGATGCCGAACTGAGCTACGACCTGCTCGTGACCATCTTCAATCCGACCACGCCGCTTCACGACGGCGCGGTGATCATTCGCGGCCATCGCGTAGTGGCCGCCTCCTGCTTTCTGCCGCTCACGCTCAATCCACTTTTGTCAAAAGACCTCGGCACGCGCCATCGGGCGGCCATCGGCATCACTGAAGTGACGGATGCCGTGGCCGTGGTGGTGTCGGAAGAGACGGGCTTGATCTCGTTTGTTGAACGCGGGCAGATCAAACGTGGGCTCGACGCAACGCGCTTGCGCGCCGCCATTCTGCAAGCGCTGCAGTCGCCACGACAACGGCGTGAAGAGCGTCGGCTGCGGGCGGAAACTGAACGCGAGGCGGAAGAAGCGGTGTCGGCTTGATCTCAAGCGTGCGCTTCGCGCTGGTTGGCGGATCATCGTCTGCGTCGACGAACCTTCGCTAAACGCGATCTGCTTGAAACGTGACTTCGACTGAAGGGCGTTCTACTGCCAGTGAACGGACACGACTCAAAATTCGATACGACCGAAGCGTGGCAAGCGGCGCGCCGTTGGGCCCATGCCTTGCTGTTCGACGATTGGGCGCTCAAGGCGCTGGCGCTCGCCATCTCGCTCGCTTTGTGGTTCGCGGTCGCCGGACAACGCACGCCAGCGACGATCCGCCTGCGCGGCGTCCCGCTCGTCTTTCTGTTGCCGGAGAACGTCGAAATAGGTAACGCACCGCGTGACGAGGTCGAGGTCACGCTGCGCGGGACCAAAGGCGCGCTTGATGCTTTGAACGTCCGCAATCTGGTGGCGACGGTGGACCTGCGCGGATACGAACTCGGCGAGCGCGTCCTCATCCTGACGCCGGAGCGCATCTCGATGGAACTGCCTGAAGGCGTAAGCATCGAAGACGTCGAACCGGACCGCTTGCCGCTGCGGCTCGAACGGCGCGTCGAACGCGAGGTCGCGGTGGAACCGCACATCGAAGGGACGTTGCCCGAAGG
The DNA here is from genome assembly GCA_937135995.1 of uncultured Pyrinomonas sp. Classification (GTDB taxonomy): domain Bacteria; phylum Acidobacteriota; class Blastocatellia; order Pyrinomonadales; family Pyrinomonadaceae; genus Pyrinomonas. Next base: position 10,360 of record CAKZOF010000120.1, on the reverse strand, counting down.
CTACGAGATTCGTCGCATTCAAGTCGTTCCCGACCGCGTCAAGGTGCGCGGTCCGGAAAGTCACGTCGAGGCGCTGCAGAAGGTGACGACGGAATCGATCCTTTTGAACGGACGACAGGCGAGCTTCACCGTTCCGCAAGCGACCATCAACATCTCGGACGCAAAAGTCGTCGCGCTAGAACCGAGCGTGGCCGTTCGCATCGAGATCGTCGAGCGGCAAGAGGAGAGAAGACTTTCCGACATCTCGGTGGAAGGCGCTGGCCTCAGGCCCGAAGCGGCGCGCGCTACCGTCACCGTGCGCGGCCCCCGTTCCGTGGTCGCGTCGTTGCGCGCCGAAGACTTGACCTTGAAGCTCGAACGCGGCGAAGATGGGGCGGTACGCCCGCGTCTCGGCGGGCCAGCTGACATCGTCCGTCAACTCGAAATCGTCTCGATCTCTCCGAAATCGCTCGAACGCTCGAATTGAAACTGCACCGCCACGAGAAGAGAGCATGGCCAGACTTTTCGGAACGGATGGCATGCGCGGCGAAGCCGGAAGCTTTCCGCTCGACGCCGCGACGGTTCACGTCACAGGATGGTCGCTCGCGCGGCACCTAGCAACGCGGCTGGGACGCGCGCCGCGCATCATCGTCGGACGCGACACGCGCGAATCGGGCGCGTGGATCGCCAGCGCGCTCATCACCGGAGCGCGCCGCGCTGGTGCCGACTGCGTTTCTGCCGGCATCATCACCACGCCCGGCGTCGCCTATCTGACCGAGCGACTTTGCGCCGATGCGGGCGTCGTCGTCAGCGCGTCGCACAATCCTTACGCCGACAACGGCATCAAAATCTTCGCGCCGACGGGCCAAAAGCTCGACGATCAAACCGAACGGTTGATCGAAGAGGATATCTTCGCCGCGCGCCGGACGGACGCACCAATCTCCCTCTCATCCGACGAAGCCGCGGATCGCTCGGTCGAAGATAACCCGCGTGCCGTCGCCGAGATGCGCGAACTCTATCTTCAACATCTCGGCGACAAGGCCGCCGGACTCCGCCTTGAAGGCTTGACAGTAGTGCTCGATTGCGCCAACGGCGCGGCCTTCGAAGTGGCGCCCGAACTCTTCGCCAGATTGGGCGCACGCGTCGTGCCGATTCACAACCAACCCGATGGGCGTAACATCAATCGCAACTGCGGCTCGCTTCACCTCGACAGCTTGCGGCGCGCCGTTCTGGAGCATGGTGCCGACGCGGGCGTCGCCTTCGACGGCGATGCCGACCGCGCTCTTTTCGTCGATGCACGCGGCAACGCAGTGGACGGCGACGCCGTGCTCTGGATCATGGCTCAGCGCCTGCAGGAACGCGGCGAGCTTTCAGGCAACGTCGTCGTCGCCACGGTGATGAGCAACATGGGGCTCGAAGTGGCACTGCGCGCGCGCGGCATCGCTTTGCTTCGCACACCAGTGGGTGACAAGTACGTGCTCGAAGCGCTGTTGCGAACCGGGGCAGCGCTCGGCGGCGAACAGTCAGGTCACATCATCTTCCCGCGTTTGAGCCTGGCCGGTGACGGGTTGCTGACGGCGCTGCAAGTCTTTCGCGCGATGCACGAGAAGGCGAAGAGTTTGACTGAACTCGTTGCCGGCTTCGTGCCCTTTCCGCAGGTTCTCGTCAACGTCCGCGTGCGCGAGAAGGTAGCGTTCGACGAAGTCGCCGCGATCAAGACTTGCGCCGAAGACATCGAACGGGCGCTCGACGGCCAAGGAAGGCTGCTGCTTCGCTACTCGGGAACGGAACCGCTGGCCCGCATCATGCTCGAAGGGCGAGATCGTGCGACGATCGAAGAGATGGCCGCACGACTCGCCTCCGTGATCCGCCGCGAACTTGGCTGAACGTTCTCGTCGCGCGAAGGTTCTGCCGGCAATCGGATAGCCGGTTTCACCTCGGCAGAGGTTAACCGGGCACCGCCTCAAACGAAAGATTTCCTCTCTGCACCTGATCTGTGCCGAAGGCAGCAACCGCCCTTCGGCGGAGACATGTGCTACTCGAAGTTGGCCGAACTAGAAGCGGCGATGACGGGGCGTCGCGCACCAGAGGTCGCTTTGTGCGCCAGACGCAAAACCGCTTGAAGCGACTGCCGGCGGTCGAGCATCGGCGGGTGGCGCAGCATGGATGATGAGCAGCTTCTTCCTCGCCGCTCATCATCCATCATCTTATTTTATCCGCCGACTTCGCCTACCTTGCCCGCGAAAAACGCGCCCGATGCTCTTTCCTGACTGGCGACCGAAATGGCTTCGTCGAAGATCTCGATGGCGACATCGGCCTGTTCGCGCGTCAGGATAAGCGGCGGTGACCAACGGATCGTATTCGTACCGGCACCGAGCAAGATCAAGCCGCGTTCGAAACAGGCGCGCTCGACGCGGTCGCGAAGTTCGGGCGCGGGCTTCATCGTCTTTCGGTCTTCGACGAACTCGACGCCGATCATCAAGCCAAGTCCGCGCACATCGCCGATCACTTCGTGCTTTTCCATCAGCCGACGCAAACCCTGCTGCAGGTGCTCGCCGACGCTCGCGGCATTGGCAATCAGTTCGCGTTCAAGCAGCTCAATCGTTTTCAAAGCGGCGGCGATGGCGACCTGATTGCCGCCGAAAGTCGAAGCGTGCGCGCCCGGCTTCCATGTCATCAGATCGGCGCGCGCGACACATGCGCCGAGCGGAAGGCCCGATGCGATCCCCTTCGCCAGACAGATGATGTCCGGTTTGAGGTCGTAGTGTTCGCAAGCGAACATCTTGCCCGTGCGTCCCATCCCGGATTGCACTTCGTCAACGATGAGCAAGATGCCGTGTTCATCGCAGATGCGACGCAAGCCTTGTAAGAATTCGCGCGGCGCAGGGATGTACCCTCCTTCGCCCTGCACGCACTCGACGACGATGGCGGCGCACTCTTCGGGCGGCAACGTCGTCTTGAAGAGGCGATTTTCGATCCAATCGATCGCGCCCAAACAGCACGCACCATCTTCGCGCTTGCCGAGGTTGTACGGGCAGCGGAAGCAATAAGCGTAAGGCACGTGCGTGACGTCCAGCGCTTGCCGGCGAAAGCCGCGCCGCTGCGCCGCTTTGGACGAAGTGAGCGAGAGCGACCCGAGCGTGCGCCCGTGAAAGCTATTGAAGAAGGCGATGAATTTTTCGCGCCCCGTCGCATACATCGCCAGTTTCAAGGCGGTCTCGACCGCTTCCGTGCCGCTGTTGGCAAAGTGCGTGCGCGTCGGACTCGGCACAGGCACGATCTCATCGAGCTTGCGCGCTAAGAGTGGCATGTGCCGGTAGTAGTAGTCGGTGCCGCAGACGTGAATCAATTCAGCCGCTTGCTCTTGAATGACGCGGACGATTTCGGGGTGGCAGTGGCCCGTCGAGCAGACGGCGACGCCCGCGTTGCAATCGAGGAAGATGTTGCCGTCCGGGTCTTCGATCCAGACGCCTTCGGCGCGCGCCGCAACGAACGGATAGGGCCGCGTGTAAGAAGGCGAAACGAAACGGTGATCGGCGTTGATGATCTCTTGCGCTTTCGGTCCGGGTAGTGCGGTCTTGATCTGCGGCCTGTTGACGGTGAAAATGGCGGACATTTTTCTTCTCCTTTCTCTCGTCGAAAAGTCAAGCGTATGGGTCGAGCGTTTGCTGATGGTGGTTGAGACGGCAGGAGAAGCTGGGAGCTAGTCCGCGAAGAGGTTCGGGCGGAGATCAAGCGGACGAAGGTGCAACGCGCTGGTCGCGCGGATGATCTTGCAAGTGTGCGTGGAAGCTCTACGCGATTTCATCTTGAACCGACGCTCGATTTACAACCATGCAGGCTGACTTCGTTCCAGAACCGAAACGAAGTCAAGGCTTGATTTTATCTTCTCCCGCTCGGAAAACTCAACGGCGCTCGAATGTTCTGTTAACCAGATGAGTTTGATCGGAAAGCATATGTTGATGCCAGCAAAAAGTCCGTAGCTGAGGGGCATCGAAGCGTCCTTTTGGAGTTCAAACCTACTTGGGTGGTTGATCTATCTAACGATGCTGAGGGCATAGTCCGTTACCACATTTTGGGGATGGCGAAAGTGGACAAAGGAGGAGAAGTTTACAAGAATGAGGTGGCAATAGAAGCGCGCTGGATAGGCGAAGATTGGTATTTCTCAGGTTTGGGGGATGTTATAAATGACTGAGCCTTTTTGCTGAGATTCACTATAAAATTCGCTGCCAAGATAAACCGACTCGGAGCCTAGAGATGAGAACCCCATCTATTCACCACTGGCACAGGATCTTTCCAATGTGCGCCTTGATAATCATGCGCATGGCTCTTTGCGCACGAGGGCAGGATAAAGAACAAGCCGCCAAAGCGTAGGCACCGACGATGATGAATTCAACCCCATCTTCTTTCAAGCACGACAACATTTCTTTGTAGTCGCGGTTCAGCATCGAGTCGCTCCTTGAATGCCCAAGCGCTCAACGTCAACGATCACACCAACCGAAGACGCACTTCGGGCGACATGTTCTTCAGCTCTCCGTCATCCTCGCTCCGGTCGCGGAGAGGCTTTTTTCTTAGACCTCGCGCATGTGTTTGACTTCGGAAAATCTCAGAGCGTGCGCCCGGCTGTCTTCCCGCTTCACCGGATGAGCGACGGAAGATGCTGAGCCGAACCGATGAGTTCAAAAGAGACCGCGGACTAACATTGCTGATAAAGGGTCGCTCTTTCAGGTCCATGCGTTCGATGGAAGCCAGTTTGGCTCAACCCCGACGAGTACGGCCCCGCCTTCAGGTTAATGCGTTCGATGGAAGCCAACTCATGGCCCAGCATGTTCACTTCGGAAGCAACATGAACGCTGCGCCCGTGCCAACCAGCGCATCGCGCCTCGAAGTTTTCATAGATCGGCGACGTGCTGAGCGTAACAGAAGCGACTATCCGGCCCGTCATCTCGCTCCCTCGTGCTAAGCGTAACAGAAGCGACTATCCGGCCCGTCACCTCGCTCCTTTTCGGGAGGCGTTTTTTCTAACGTCGTTTCCAGCGGACGCCTTCGCGCGTGTCTTCCAGAATGATGCCGCGCTCGGCTAGATAATTGCGGATTTCATCGGCGCGCGCCCAGTCACGACGGCGGCGAGCTTCCTGCCGTTCATCGATCAAGGCTTGAATCTCCGAGTCCAACATCTCGCGTTCCGGTTTACCGAAGATGTTGAGCACGGAATCGAAGCGCGCGACGAGGTTCAATAGGTCGCGTTTATCGTCCTCGCGCAACGCGCCGCAGACGAGCACAGGGTTGATTTCGTGCGTCAGCGTGTGGATCGCCGCGAGCGCGACCGATGTGTTCAGATCGTCATCCATGCCGGCTTCGAACTCTTCGGCGGCGCGCGCGGCGGCAGCGCGCACTTCCCCGTTGCTGCCCGGTTCCGTGCGCGCTTCGGCCAATCTGAGGTGAAAATCGCGCAACGATTCGACCGTCTTTTCCGCCGCGCGAAGCGCATCGAAGGTGAAGTTCAACTGCTTGCGATAGGGCACGCTCAACAGAAGGTAACGGATGCCTTCTGGCTTGTAACCTTGCGCGCGAAGATCGCGGAACGTGTAGTAATTGCCGCGCGATTTGGACATCGTTTCGCCTTCGACTTTCAAATGCTCGGCATGGAGCCAGTAGCGGACGAACTGCTTTCCGGTCGCGCCTTCGCTCTGCGCGATCTCGTTTTCGTGATGCGGGAAGACGAGATCGATGCCGCCGGCGTGAATGTCGAACGTCTCGCCCAGATATTTCATCGACATCGCCGAGCATTCGATGTGCCAGCCGGGTCGCCCACGCCCGATCTCGGTATCCCATGCAGGCTCATCGGGCGTCTTCGGCGCTTTCCACAGGGCGAAGTCGCGCGCGTCCTCTTTGTCGTACCGGTCTGAATCGACGCGCTCGCTTCCGCCGACGATGTTGCCCGCGAAATTTATCTTCGATAGCTTCCCGTACTCTGGGAAAGAACTGATGCGGTAGTAGATCGAACCATCCGACTTGTAGGCGTGACCGCGTTCGAGCAGCCGTTTGATCAACGCGACCATCTCGGGGATATGGCGCGTCGCGCGCGGCACCACGTCGGGCCGTTCGCAACCCAGAGCGTCGAAATCTTCCCACAGCGCTTCGATATACTGCGCCGTGTACTCGTCGATCGTGATGCCGCGCTCCTGCGAGCGGGCGATGATGCGATCTTCGACGTCCGTGATGTTCATCACGTGCGTGACGCGATAGCCTTTGAACTTCAGGTAACGCCGCAGCACGTCGGCGAAGATCATCGAGCGGAAGTTGCCGATGTGCGCGTAGTCGTAAACGGTCGGCCCGCAGAAGTAGAATCCGACTTCGCCCTCGCGCAACGGGCGAAACTCTTCGAGCCTGCCTGAAAGCGTATTGTGAAACTTCAACATTCCCGTTCGCTGTGTCTTTAAAGTTTTGGCGGATGGATCTTCGATGGCGCCTCGAACTTTAGAGGAGCGCGAAATTGTAGGCGATGGTGCCGTTCACTTTGACCGGCTTGCCGTCGACGCGCGTCGGCGTAAAGCGCGCGCGAAGGGCCGCTTCTTCCGCCGCTTGGCGCAGCAGCGGATGGCCGGAGACGGCCCGGGCCGAGATGACCTTGCCCTCTTCATCAACGACGATTTGCACGTTGACCGCGCCGGACGCGCGCGCTGCTTTGGCTGCCGGCGGATAAACGGGCTGCGGCAAAGAGATGGCGCGCCCGTTGACGATAGACGGCGAATTTGCGGCGCTCGTGTGGCAGAGCGTTCCCATGCCGCTGTGGCGCGTGGAATTTTCGCCGGTCCAGCGACTCCAAACGCTCGCGGTGCCCGCGCCGAGCAGAAAAGCGCAGAGCGCTGCCGAAAATCGAAGTAGCGCTTCTCTCATTGCCTAAGCTCCCTTTAGGGTGACCTCATCTTCACGGAAAGAGTCTAGGCAAGGTCTGCAAGCGAGTCAATCAGCGGAAGTTCGGTAAATGACCGCGAAAATCTAGGAGCGATCCGCAAGGGATCGAGTGTTCGTCGCTCTCACGCGTGAGGCTTTAAAGATCGGCGCGGAACGAAGAAGATCCACAGGGCTGAAATGAGAAAAACTTCTGGTCATTTATTGCGCGCAAGATGAGACGTGCGAGCGCGCGTCTGTCGCGAAATGAGAAAAACTTCTGGTCATTATTATTGGCTGTGGAAATGAACGAAGCCGCCGGGGCGCAAAGGGAGCGTGCGCCCGTCACGAACGAGCACGAGCCGTCGCCGTGCCGTCACTTCGCCGATGCAGACGGCGCGCACGCCATCCAGTTCGCGCGGCAAACGTCGGGTATCTCGCGGGCGCACCGTGAAGAGCAGCTCGAAATCCTCGCCGCCATCGAGCGCCAAGCGAAGCGGATCTTCGCCTCGTAGCGAAGACTTGGCGATCAGCGGATCGATAGGGATAGCCTCGGCGTTGATGATCGCTCCGACGCCGCTTTCGCGGCACAGGTGCGCAAGGTCGGACGATAGCCCATCGCTTAGATCGATCATCGCCGTCGCAAGCTTCTTTTCAGTCAAGTAGTTGCCCCATGCGAGCCGCGGCTCTGGACGCAGATGGCGACGGATCAAGCGACGATCTGCGCGTGACGTGCGTCGCGGACGAAAAGATGCGTTCTTGTGCGCTTCTTCGACACCGTTCGTCATGAGCAGATGCAATCCGGCGGCGGCACCGCCAAGCGCGCCCGTGACGAAGAGCAGATCGCCCGGGCGCGCCCCTGAACGCATGATGGCCCGCCGCGTTTCGCCGAGGACGACCGAGTCGATCACGATGCGCTCGGGCGTGCGCGAGATGTCGCCGCCGATCAGCGCGACGCCGCTTGCGCGCGCAAGGGCGAACCATCCGCGGTAGAAATCGTCGAGAAAATCTGTGCGCCAGATCTCTTGCGGCACGCCGAGCGAAACGAGCGCCCAGCGGGGACGCGCACCCATCGCCGCGATATCGGAAAGAGAGACGGCCAAAGCTTTGTGGCCCAGATCGCGCGCCGTCGTCCATTGTCGCCGAAAATCTATCTCCTCGACGAGCATGTCAGCCGTGATGGCGAGCATCAGGCCGGTCCGCTCGCGCACCAGAGCGGCATCATCGCCGATGCCGATAACAAGGCGCGTCTGAGCGGTCGCTGCGATGCGGCGAAGGCGCGCGATGAGGTCAAACTCGCTGCGTCCTTTCCCGGCCACATGCTTGCTAGCAGGTCCAGACAATTTTTCTCGCAAGCTCTCGGATTCATCCGCACGTGGGCTTTCTTGCGGTGCGTCGAATCCGTTTGCGCCCAACGCCTTCGCAACGCCTCGGCTTTTCATCGATCTTTTGCCGCTCTCGCTAATGGTGAAAAAACGCCTCGCTCACAAATAACCTAGCTCTCCAAGCGTAATGAACGTCGCGAACGTTACCCAAACGATGACGGGCGCGATACAGTATGCGGCGATGGGCGAAACGCGCCACACGCGCGAGATCGTGAATGCGGCAAGCGCGATCGTCCAGAGATTGCCGATCAAGCCGCCAATCACGCTGCCGATTGCTAGCGAATAGAGCGGATAAAGCAGGCAGGAAACGAGCAAAAATGTTATCCAAAAGCGGGCGCGCCTAGCTTGCCCGGTCGTTGTTCCGTTGAGTTGCCAGCGGGCAAAAGCCATTAGCGCGAACAACGCTACCCAAACCGCGCCGACCACATAATCGGGCGGCTCAAACCAAACCCTTCGCATCTGGTCGCTTGGGATGTTCCAACCGAAACCAAAGATCAGCGCGTTCATCAGCAAAACGGACGCAAGCGCAACACACAGATTAGCGATGAGCGACCCTCTGTTCGGTCTATTCAGGACATCCAGCATCTTCAACCTCGAAAGACGAACGTATTTGGGATTATAACGCGAAGCCGCGTAAGGCCCGATATCAAGAGCGGCCAATTTTTGTCGCCAAGCCATACGATGCCAAGCCTTCTCCCCCTTACAACGACCTTCCCTCTCTCGCTTTCTGCTAGGAACACGACTCAACTCCCTAACTCGTGTGTGACGCGCCCCTCCCATCGCTTAAATCAACGCTGTGGATGGCTTGAGCGCGGATCATCAGGCGCAAAAGCTGAGCCGCGCACCTTCTATCGCTTAAACTAACGCTGTGGATGAGCTGGTTTGAGCGTAGAGCGCGATATGACTAACCCTACCTCATCGCTTAAACTAGCGCTACGGATAAGGCGGTTTGAGGCGTTGCCGCTGGAATAACGTCTGCTGAGGGTTTTCAGTCAACAGTTCTTTGCTTTCTCATCGACTTGTAGATAGTCAATTTCGCCCTCAGTCTTTTCATTTTTCAGCCAGCCCCCTGCTTTCTCATCGACAGCGTATCCGTAAACTTACGATCAGGTTTGCCGTCATGCATGCTCAGTTAAGTATCGACTTTTCGCAAGTGAACGACTGTCCTTGAAAATGGCTCACGCCTCGTCTCAGAGCATTCGGTTGCAACGGACGCGCTCAACCACGCCCTTGAAGACGCTCTTCAGTCGCTCGATCTCGGCGGCCTGCTCTTCGTTTCAATGGGCGCGCCCGACCACGCACTTGAAGACGGCTCACGCCTCGTCACCCTCACTACGGCGAGGGTGGGCCGAGATGCCTGACGAGGGCGTCGCGAATTTTGTGGTAATTTGCATCCTTGTACCGCACGAGAGCGGGAGTCAGCTTCTGTCGCCGACCACCAGCAGCGAGATGTAGCTCAATCCTGACTAAATCTGGCCCTCGCGAACTCATTTCGTGCAAGCTCCAACCTGAGATTTCGTCCCACCGGTGGCTCCAGCTAGACCAGTAATGCGACTGAGAGATCCCCCAGTCGTTGATCTCGATATGCGTGCGAAACGTGAGCAGGGCGTCCAAGACAAGCAAAAGCGGCAAGCCGACGAACAAGTAGGCGACAGGTTCGAGTTTGTGGGTGGCGCTAATCAAAACCAGCGCGCCGAGTGCAAAGAGGCAGAGGAACGCGATGCGAACGGCGAGTTGGGTGCGCGACGGTCGAATAATCAGGTGCGGGATCTTGCCTCCCAGATGAGGTGAACCGATTTGCATCTGCACCTTCCTTCAATCAAAGCTTAGCCTAGATCTGCTGCTGCGTTTTACTGGTCGCTCCAGATGCAGAGCTGTGTATGCTGCTGCTATGCGCGGTACGAACCAAGCCAGAAGGAAGTTGCCTGTTGATACTTCTATTTTCTCATTGCAAAGATGAACCGTCCTGAATGGCCCTTATAACTTGAACTCTCTCCAACGTCGGTCTTCCTCCTCGGGCGGCACATCTTCAATATGGGTAGCAACCCACCAGATGTTGCCACAGGGATCCTTCACGCCACCGTATCGCTAGCCTGATGGCA
>CAKZOF010000119.1 GCA_937135995.1 uncultured Pyrinomonas sp. | reverse complement strand
GCGCCGAGCACAACCGATGAGAGCGGATCTTCGGCGATCGAAACGGGCAATCCCGTCTCGATCGACAGCCGTTTGTCGAGATTCTTGAGCAACGCGCCGCCGCCCGTCAGCACGATGCCACGCTCGACGATGTCGGCCGACAGTTCAGGCGGCGTCCGTTCGAGCGCCACGCGCACGGCGTTGATGATGGTCGAGACTGAATCGGCCAGCGCTTCGCGTACCTCTTCGTCGGTGATGGTGATCGTCTTCGGAATGCCCTCGATCAGGTTGCGCCCGCGCACTTCCATCGAGAGCGGCTCGTCGAGCGGGTAGGCCGAGCCGAGTTCGATCTTGATCATTTCGGCCGTGCGTTCGCCGATCAGCAGATTGTATTTGCGCTTGATGTATTGCGTGATCGCTTCGTCCATCTCGTTGCCGGCGACACGCACGGCACGCGAATAAACGACGCCGCCTAGGCTGATGACGGCGATGTCGGTCGTGCCGCCGCCGATGTCGACGATCATGTTGCCGTGCGGTTCGGTGACGGGAAGCCCAGCGCCGATGGCCGCCGCCATTGCTTCTTCCACCAGATAGACCTCGGACGCGCGCGCGCGATAAGCTGAATCCTCTACGGCGCGCCGTTCGACCTGCGTAATCTCCGACGGGATGCCGATGACGACGCGCGGGCTGACCCACGTCCTGCCGTTGTGGGCCTTGCGGATGAAGTGTTGGAGCATCTTTTCGGTCATTTCGAAGTTGGCGATCACCCCGTCCTTCATCGGACGAATCGCGACGATGTTGCCCGGCGTGCGTCCCAGCATCTCCTTGGCCTCTTTGCCGACGGCTTCCACCTCGCCGGTCACCTTGTTGATGGCGACAATGGATGGTTCGGAGACAACGATGCCGCGCCCTTTAGCGTAGACGAGCGTATTCGCTGTGCCGAGGTCGATGGCCAGATCGCTAGAGAACAGACTGAAGATAGACTTGAATGCCATTTACGCTTTTTCCGTGCCTTACAAGAGTTTTAGATGCCTTTCGAACCCAAACCGTCACCGTTGCCCCTTCACGCTGGCGAACGACTTCGGGCGCGAGCGGTGAACGGGCAAAGATACACGAAGCAGCTCCACAACGCTAATCAGGCGGCGTGATTTTCGCTGTGTGCGTCCGATGCGGCAGCCATCGCCGCCACACGCACGCAGTCCTTGCGCGCTGCTTTCGCTTCATACATAGCAGCATCGGCGCACGCAAGCAACTGCTGCGGCGACTGCGCGTGTTGAGGGAAGGAGGCGACGCCGAAACTGGCCGTCAAGCGTAGGCGCAGCCCGCGTCCGCCAGTGAAGATGTGTCCGGCGATGCGCGTCCGCACGCGCTCGGCGACGCGCGTCGCTTGCTCGGCCGCCGTCTCCGGCAAGATGATGACGAACTCATCGCCGCCGTACCGCGCGACCACATCCGTATCGCGCACCGACGCGAGAATGACGGCGGCCATCTCCATCAGCACGTGCGACCCGACCAAGTGCCCGTGTTCGTCGTTGACGCGCTTGAAATCGTCGAGATCGAGAAAGAGCGCCGCCACCGGGGAGCCATAGCGGCGCGCGCGCTTGATCTCGCCGATCAGATACTGGCGGAGAAAACGGGCGTTGCGCAGCTTGGTCAGGTCGTCCGTGTGCGATAGACGTTCGGCTTCGGCGACGCGCACCGAGCGGGCAATGGCCGCCGCCACCGGAACGGCCAGCGCCGCCAAAAGCTCGGCCTCTTCAGCCAATAGTGGGGCTGCCGCCCGCTCGACTTCAATCACGCCGAGAACCCGTTCGCCGTAAAGCAACGGCATGGCCCAGCGGTTAGCCTCGCTTGCCGGTTCGATGCGCGAGGCGGCCAGCAACGCCGCCTCCGATATGCTCGGTTCTCCCGTCGCTTCGCGCGGAAGAGAGAGAAGCGGTTCGAGCACGGTCTTTTCTCCCTCGTCCTGCGCCGCGTAATAGGTCCAACGGTCGGCGGCGACCAAGGCGGCCAGCCGCTCGATGGTGATCTGCGCTGCGTGGCGCAGATCGTCGGCGAAATGAAGCGCCGCGACCAGCGCGAAGGCGGCGCGCAGCGCGTCCGCGCCGAGTGCGGGCGGCAGCGGAAGGTCGGGGACGCGCATCGGCTCGTCCTCTTCTTCGTCCAGCTCGGCTTGAAGGTCGCGCCCCTCGATTTCGTGAAGAAGCGCTGGCAGTTGCGCCGCCTCCTCGACGATGAGGTGAAAGCCGAGCTTTTTCAGCACCGCGTTACCCAAACGGCGGCGCGCGCTCTGTTCTTGGTCGGGCGCGCGCAGGCGGCAGGCGATGACCGGCACGCGCGGCCAGCGCCTGGTCGCTTTGCGCACCAGCGCTTCGATGACGTTGGTTCGGTCGCCAGCGACCACTCCATAGATGAGCGCCAGCGGCGCGCTGCGCCCCTCATCATCCGATGGGGCGACGCTGAACCCGGCAGCGCGCAGCATGGTCATCAGCTCGCTCATGAGCGTCGCGGGTTCGTCGTTGAGCAGGATCACGCGCTTGGTCATCGCCGATTCGCCGCATCTGCCGTTCCACGCCCACCGCTCAATGGAAAGCGGTACTGCCCGCGGTAGCCTTGCGAATCCTCCGCTTCGATGCTCAACTCGCGCGTGCCCGGCGGCACGGCGATCTGTAGTTGAAACGTTCCATCGCGCGTCGCCAGCGTTTCGCGCCCGGCGATGCGGATGGTGTTGCCAGCTTGCGTGCGTCCGCGCACGAGGTAGATGTTGCCGGCGACATACTCCGCCGACACGTCCCAGATGACCACCTGTCCGCTCCCTTGCGTGACAACAATGGTGAACTTTTGCGGCTCGCTCCACTCGCTCGCCTGACCCGACGGCGCCACGGCCCGCACGCGCCAATAATAGACGCCGGGACGCAGTTCGCCAACGTTGTATTCGGTGTTGGTCAACTGGTCGCGCTCGATGACCTTGCCCGCTGAGACGAAGAAGGGCGAGGTAGCGACTTCGATGCGGTAATAAGCCGGGGTTCCCGTGGCGGGCTTCTGCCACCGCAGCGTGACATTGGTTCCAGACGAGCGGGCGAAGATGCGCTCCAGATCGCGTGGCGCAAGCGGCGCGGGCACGTCAAGCAGCCGCTCGCGCCGCGCGATGTTGCCCGTTTGATTGATGGCTACGTACTCGCCAGCGCGTACCACAGTCTTTTCACCACCCCGCGTCGTCGTCTCGATGCTGCCCGCGCTCACGCGAATGTCTTCGGTGTTGTCGTCACGTACGCCGAAACTCGCCCCAGTCTGCGCCGCCAAACGGCTCTCGGTCAGTCGCGTCTCGACGATGTTGCTGGTCTTTTCGCTCTGCTCCTCGGTGCGGACGTTGATCTGGCCGCGTTCGACGGCGACGCGCACATGGGTCTGCTGCCCGCCATCGGCAGTGCGACTGTCACGAATAGTAACCACGCTGTTGGGACGGACTAGCAGGGTCGAACCGTCGGCGAGCAGAATGCGCGCGCGCCCATCGGCCTGCGTCTGCACGATGTCGCCCGGATAGAGCTGCGTGTTGGCGTTGACTTGAACGGTCTCGCGCGTCTGCGCCCGAACGACGCGCACGTCGCCATCGAACGAGACGAACCGCGCCCCGGTCGGCGCTTGCAGTTTGGTCTCCTTCTCGAACGGATTGCCGTAGATCCAAAGGTAGACGGACAGCGCTCCGACGAGCACGCCGCACAGAAGCAGCGCGATGATAAGATAGATGGATCGCTTGGAGATGACCCACCATTCGATTTCGAACAACGACTGCCTGTTGCTCATATTGCTCATACGGGAAAGCTCGTTTCGTCGGGCTTCACCTCAGGTGGTGGGGCAACCACAAGAGCGCGTCCTCTGACGCGGGAAGGCGAAAGGACGCCGGTGAGGAGACGGGCGCGCCATTCTTCCAGCGCCCTTCGAGCAAATTACCATAGCCCGCAAGAACGCATCAAGCGGCATGCGAACGGGCAGAAAAGAGCGTAAGAGCAGGAGTTCCGCGCTCCGACGCTTGACACGGGGTCGTGGTTCGTAAGATCGTACGCGCGAAAAGTCCAAGGCTTGCGTGCACCAAGACCACAAAGTGAACGTCCGGCAGGCGCTCCGGTCGCTGGTCGGCAGTCTTCCGCCATCCGCCGGAGATGGCGCGCAGGCCTCTTCACAAAGTTCTCGAACGCAGACTCTCTTCGAGGAGAAACCCGAATGATCCGACATCTCATCTGGCTTCTTGCGCTCGCTGCCTGCGCAGCGTTGGGCGCGCGCGCGCAAGACCGACCGCAAGCTTTCATCGGCGCACAGATTATCCCCATATCCGGTCCGCCCATCGAGAACGGCGTGCTCGTTGTCCATCGCGGCAAGATCGTTGCCGTCGGTCCGGCTTCACAAGTCGCCATCCCGCCCGATGCCGAGCGGCGCGATGTCGCGGGCAAAGTCATCATGCCGGGCCTCGTCGATACGCACAGCCACATCGGCGGCGGCGCAGGTGGTGACGCTTCGGCCCCGATGCAGCCTGACGTGCGCATCCTCGATTCGATCAACATCCGCGATACTTCGCTCAAACGTGCACAGGCAGGCGGCATCACCACTGTCAACATTATGCCCGGGTCGGGTCACCTGTTGAGCGGTCAGACCGTGTATGTCAAGCTTCGGAACGGCAATACGATCGAGGATCTACTGATCCGCGACGCGCAAGGCAACTACATGTGGGGCATTAAGATGGCCAACGGGACGAACTCGTTGCGCCCAAACTCGCCCGGTCCCTTCCCGGGCACGCGCGCCAAATCGGCCGCCATCGTCCGCGACATGTTCACCAAAGCGGTCGACTACCGCGACAAGATCCGCCGCGCCGGAGGGGATCGCTCGAAGCTGCCGCCACGCGATCTCGGGTTGGAAGCGCTGGTGGAAGCCATGGAAGGGAAGCGAATCGTTCACTTCCACACACACCGGCACGACGACATCTTGACGGCCATTCGGCTGTCGAAAGAGTTCGGCTTTCGCGCCGTGCTCCATCACGTCTCCGAAGGCTGGCGCGTCGCCAACGAGATCGCGCAGGCGCGCGTCCCTTGTTCGATCATCGTCATCGATAGTCCCGGCGGAAAGCTCGAAGCCGTCAACCTCATCTTTCAGACCGGCGCGGCGTTGGAACGGGCCGGCGCGCTGGTCGCTTTCCACACGGATGATTACATCACCGACTCGCGCCTGTTCCTGCGTTCCGCCGCGTTGGCCGTGCGCGCTGGGATGTCGCGCGACAACGCGCTGCGCGCTATGACGCTCGCTGGCGCGCAGATGCTCGATCTGCAGGATCGCATCGGCAGCTTGGAGCGCGGCAAAGATGCTGATTTCATCATCCTTTCGGGCGACCCGCTGAGCGTTTACACCAAAGTGCTCGAAACCTACGTCGAGGGCGTCAAGGTCTTCGACCGCAACAACCCACAGGATCGCCTCTACGCCGTCGGCGGTTACGGCGCGAGCCGCGATCAGGACGTGCACATTGAATGCTTCGAAGATGGGGAGGGAAACAAATGAGAAGGATCGAAAATGTTCTACGCTCGCTCATCGAAAAGCACACGACCGTGGTGCGCGTGCTGATCTGTCTGTTGCTGGCTTCCGTCGCGGCGCAAGCGCAGATCGCCGTGCGAGGCGAGACGGTTTACACCATGGCGGGCGTGCCCATCCGCGATGGCGTCGTGCTCATTCGCGACGGCAAGATCGAACGTGTCGGCCCGGCCTCGCAAGTCGCCGTCCCGTCGGGCTACAAGCTGCTGACGGCGCGCGTTGTCACGCCCGGGTTGATCGACGCGCGCTCTACGGTCGGGCTTTCTGGCTACTTGAATCAGCCGCACGATCAGATGCAGCTCGACACCTCGGCCCCGATTCAGCCTGAACTGCGCGCGATCGATGCCTACGACGCGCGCGAGTTTCTGGTCGGGTACTTGCGCTCATTCGGCATCACGGCCGTGCACACGGGCCATGGCCCCGGCGCGCTCATCTCGGGCCAGACCATGATCGTTAAGACCGTGGGAGACACGATCGATCAAGCGGTGATCGTCCCGGAAGCGATGATCGCCGCCTCGCTCGGTCAAGCCGGACTGGGCCAGGGCGGCAAGTCTCCGGGCACGCGCTCGAAGGAGATCGCCATGCTGCGCGCTGAGCTGTTGAAGGCTCAAGATTACGTCGCCAAGCAAAAAGCCGCAGGCAACGACCCGTCCAAGGCTCCATCGCGTGACATACGGATGGAAGCGCTCGCGCGTGTCATTCGCGGCGAGCTGCCGCTGCTCGTCAACGTCCACCGCGCGCACGACATCATGTCAGCGTTGCGCGTCGCCAAAGAGTTCGGCATCAAGATCGTGCTCGACGGCGCGGCGGAAGCCTATCTCGTCATGGACCAAATCAAAGCCGCGGGCGTGCCGGTCATCATCCACCCGACGATGTACCGCGCGGCGGGCGACGCCGAAAACTTGAGTATGGAGACGGCGGCGAATCTTCGTCGTGCTGGCATCCCGGTCGCCATGCAGAGCGGATATGAATCCTATGTGCCGAAGACGCGCGTCGTACTCTTCGAAGCGGCCATCGCTGCGGCCAACGGTTTGTCGTTCGAAGAGGCGCTGGCAACCATCACGATAGACGCGGCACGCATCCTTGGCATTGCCAACCGCGTCGGTTCGCTCGAGCCGGGCAAGGATGCAGACGTCGTGCTGTTCGACGGCGACCCATTCGAGTACACGTCGCACGTCACAGGCGTCATCATCAACGGGCAGCTCGTCAGCGAAGAGAAAAAATGAAGCCCAGCGGAGATCAAAAGGGCGAGGAAGCGACACTCTTGCTTCTCGCCCTTTTGATCTTGCGAAAGTGCTCTCCAGTGACGTCCTCCCCCGAATAAGCGCGGGGGGCATCCCCGGTGACTCAAGCCGCCGGAGATGTCGGGCGCGTGGACCGTAATCAATCCCACTTGGAATGACAAGACCACGCCCCCGCGCCACACGGCCACGACTCCCCTTGACGGGAGATACCTCGAAGGCGCGCTCGTAGATATTCAGCGCGCCGTTCACGTCCGCTTTTGCTCATAGAGCGGGAGAGATTACGAGGGGGGGGCGTTTGTATCCCCTCAATGAATCAAGGTGGATTATTGCCCCCTCGTGCTCCCCCGTTCTTCTAAATTTCTCGCCCAAGTGCTGCAGGCGGCGGTGCGACACTGGCCCACGACCGTCCTCAACGGGAAGGTCACCAAATTTTAACCTTCTCTTTTTTGGAAACTCGGTGCCATTAGGCATTACATACTTGCTTGGAGACCTAAAATTGAATGCGAACCTCGCTCGCTAAAGGTACCAAGCCGCCGGCCCTTGATGAAGGTAATGAACGCCGATTCGTTGACGATCCTTCCATCAGGATGCTGCCGTTTGAGCTTGGTTGGAACCGTTGATCGAGATCGTGGGGCATTTTTTCTCCCACGAGGTTGAACGCTTCAACGTAACCGTTTCTTTGAAAAAGTGAGGAAAGGAGAAGAGAGCATGGCGGATAGAAGAGACCGTTCCTTTGTAACGAACAGTAGCGTCGTCCTTTCGGTTGTGGCGCTTTTCAGCATCTTCTTGGCTGCGACGCTCGAAGGGCGGGCGGATAGTTTCTCTTTTTCGTCTTTCCCGGCGAGCACATCCGGGATTCAGACAAACGGGAGCGCGACGTTGGGGAGCGGGCCTAGCGGCGATCGGCTACGTCTGACGCCAAATTCCTTCAACAAGGCTGGGTCGGCTTATTATAATAGTCTCGTCAACGTACAGGCGGGTTTCACCACGCAATTCCAGTTTTTAATAACTGACTCT
>CAKZOF010000118.1 GCA_937135995.1 uncultured Pyrinomonas sp. | reverse complement strand
CGGCTCCGACGGCGAGGATCGTGCGCTTCGTCGGCAACATCGTTACCGTCGCGGGCGCATAGCCGCGCGCACGACGAAGCACTTGCGGCCCGAAAACCGTGTCGCGCGTGATGGAATCATCGACGCGCCGTGCGATGGGGCGCTCGCCAATGAGGAAAGCGTCAGCGATGCCTGCAAGGCGGACGAGCGCATCTTCGTCCTCGTAAGCGATGGGTTCGCTGGACCGGTTGGCGCTGGTCATGACGAGCACGGGCGGCGCGCCTGCGGCGAACAAAAGGTGATGCAAAGGGGCGTAAGGGAGCATGATCCCCAGATCGCGGTTCTCCGGCGCGACGCCTTCGATCACCTGCCGCGCCGGACAGAGGACGATGGGGCGCGCGACCGACACGAGCATGCGCACTGCATCATCCGTCAGTTCGACGAGACGCCGTGCCAGATCGAGATCGCGCACCATCAGAGCGAAGGGCTTCTCTTTGCGGAACTTGCGCTCGCGCAACGCTTGCACCGCCGCAGCGTTCAGCGCATCGCAAGCGAGGTGGTAACCGCCGATGCCTTTCACGGCGACGATGCCCCCTCGGCGCAACAATCGCGCAGCCGCCGCGATCGGCGCGTCCTCGATCGTCTCCGCTCCGATCAGAAGCTTGTAACGCGGACCGCAACGCGGGCATGCCACCGGCTGCGCGTGAAAGCGCCGGTCGCGCGGATCGTGATATTCGCGCGCGCAATCATCGCACAGCGGCCACGCGCGCATCGTGGTCTGTGGGCGATCGTAAGGCAGTCCGAGCGTGATCGAATAGCGCGGGCCGCAATCAGTGCAGTTGATGTAAGGGTAGCGGAAACGCCGGTCGCGCGGGTCGAACAACTCGCGCAAACAAGCTTCGCAGATCGCCAGATCGGGCGAGACGCGCACCGTCGGGCGATCACGTTTTTCGCTCTCGCGAATGCTGAACCCGGCGCAACCGCAGGGTTGAACGCGCTCCGTTTCGATTGCGGCGATGCGCGCGGCTGAGGGCGGGCGCTTTTCGAGCGCGGCCAAGAACAGCTCGATGCGCGCGGCTTCTCCTTCAAGATGGATCTCGACGCCCTGTTCGCCGTTGAGCACCCATCCCGCAAGTCCCAAGCGCGTGGCTTCGCGGTAGATGAACGGGCGAAAACCGACCCCTTGAACGACGCCGCGCACGCGGACGCGCACCGCTTGCTGATTCGTTTGGACTTTAAGAGCCATCGGCCATCGTCGAATGGTGAAAATGTACAGCGATCTCCGCTTTTAGCGATGGCGAGCAAGTCGAGAGTCGGCTCGCCGCCCTTCCGCCTTTTGCGAAGTGGCTTTAGATGTAACAGCCACGCCCTTGCCATCCCGTCTGCACGACTCGCCCTTCTTTGACCAGCACGGGCACCATGCGATTGCCTCCGGTCAGCTCGAGCATGCGGCGCAAAGCTTCCTGATCGAGTTCGACATCGTATTCGACGAAGCTTTCGCCGCGCCATTCGAGATCGGCGCGCAGCTCAGCCGTGTACGGACAACTTCGCGTGCCGTAAAGTTCCAACATCACTCGACCTCGATCACTCTTCGATGTGATGAATTCTAGCCCGTCGATCGCTACGTTCCACCATCATCGATCATCCTCTCGCCACCGTTGGCTCAGCCTCGCGCGGCGAGAGCGCTTTCAATCCGCCGAGAGTCGGTCCAGCGCTTCGCGCAGCGTGTGATAGATCGACGCTTGCGTCTCTTGAATGCGCGGGATGTAATCGCAACGGACGACGAGCGCGAAATCGACCAATCGCCGGCGGACGATCTCGCCGCCGTCGTAGCCGAGCAATCCGACAGTCAACATGCCGCGACGGCGCGCCTCTTCGAGCGCGATGATGATGTTTTTCGATCCCCCGCTCGTGGAGATGGCCAAAGCGATGTCTTCCGTTCGCGCGTGCGCGATGAGTTGGCGCAAGAAGATCACTTCTTGACCGACATCGTTGGCGACCGCCGTCAACACGGCGGGCTCCATCGCCAGAGAGACGGCAGGGATGGGGCGCATCGCGCCTTGTGGCGGCATCACGCAATCGAGCACGAAATCGTTGGCGTCGGTCGCCGATCCGCCGTTGCCGAAGGCGATGATGCGACCGCCTCTTCGCAACCGTTCAGCCATCGCCGCCGCGCAATCGGCGATCGTCGCGGCGCACATCTTGGCCGCTTCGACGCGCAATCGTTCGTCTTCGCGCGCTTTGCTCAGGATGGACGCCGCCACTTCCGCCGTGACAGCGGCGAGGTCGCACTGGTGACCGCCGAGAAATGGGTAGAGGAATGACGCTTCGCCCGCATCGCGCGGTGCGACTTCTCTGTGCTCGAAGAAGACGTGGACCGTCTCCCACAAGGTGTGGTAAAGGATCTCGATCATCTCTTGATGGATGAAGGGATCATCCGAAGGCGCAGCGGTCGCGTAATCCGCTCGCTGCCCGGGAAGCGCGAAGGTCAACGCTCCCTTGTCGTGTGCCTTTTGCAGAGCGGCCTCCACTTCATCGTCCCCTTCCGGCGGGCCGAAGCCCATCACCATGTCCTGCGGTTGCGCGATGGTTTCGAGCCACGGCCCGAAACACAGGCTGAGATCGAGCGCGGGCAGGGCGCGTTTGCCGACGATGACCGGATGCAAGAATTCGACCGAAACGTGCTGCGCGTCGGTCGCGTATGGGCCGCGCCCGAAAGCGAGCAGACGCCCGCCTTCGAGGAAGCGCTCGGCCATTTGGCGACACGCTTCGGCTAACCGCGTCGCTTCGCGCGGAAAGAACGCTTGCGAGACGCGATTGCGCTCCAGCAATCGTTCCTCGATCCAGCGATGGAGCATCGCTTCCTTCATCGCCCTTTAATCGTTGAAGATCGGCAAACGCTTCGGTTCATCTCGCGATCCACAACGCGACTGGTCCAGTGAACCGCTCAGCATATGCGCGGCAGCGGATCGCCGACGAGCATGTCAACGACGCGGCTGCCGCCGTAAGCCGAACGCGCGATGACAAGTCCGGCGGGCGCCTCTTGAATTTCGCCGATGAGAGCGGCCTCTTCGCCGCCGGGCGCGCGCCGCAAAGCTTCGAGCGCCGCATCCGCTCGTTCAGGAGCGACGATGGCGACGAATTGACCTTCGCATGCGATGTGCAGCGGATCGAGCCCCAAGATCTCGCACGCGCCGCGCACCGCCGGGCGTACCGGCACGCTCTCTTCATCCAACACGATGGCCACTTTCGCGACGCGCGCCAGCTCGTTGAGCGCCGTCGCTGCTCCGCCGCGCGTCGGATCGCGCATCCAGCGAACGCTTGAAGCCGCAGCGTCGATCAACGCGCTGACCAAAGGCCAGACCGATCTCGTATCGGAGCGAAGATCGGCTTCGAGATCTATTTCGCCGCGCGCGAGCAGAACGGTGATCCCGTGGTCGCCGACTGGACCGGAAAGCAAGACCTTATCTCCGACGTGAACGTTGGATGGCGCGAGATTGAGGCGCGCATCCGTCAGTCCGATCCCTGCCGTCGTGATGTACAGACCATCCGCCTTGCCGTGTTCGACCACCTTGGTGTCGCCGCCGACGATGAGCACGCCGGCCCGTCGCGCGGCTTCGGCCATGGCAGCGATTTCGCGTTCGACGATGGAAGTCGAAAGACCGGCCTCGAGGATCAGCGTCATCACGAGCGCCAGCGGTTTTGCACCCGACACGGCCAGATCGTTGACCGTGCCATTGACGGCCAGCTCGCCGATCGATCCGCCGGGGAAAGCGAGCGGTTTGACGACGAAGCTATCTGCGGTGAAAGCCAGCTTCGCGCCATGAACTTCGAGATGCGCGGCGTCGCCGAGTTCATCGAGGATAGCGTTTGAAAGGTAAGGCAGCAACAGCCCTTCGACCAGACGACGACTCGCCTTGCCTCCGGCGCCGTGTGCGAGTTCGACGCGCTCATCGGTGAAACGCGCTGCTACGATCTCTGCGACCATCCTGCTCAACCCTCTCGCCGAACGATTCGAAACTCTGAAACCTTCGCACGACCTTCGACAGGTCAATCGCCTGCCGTCACCATCGCGTGGACGTAGTGGTAGTAAGCCGCGCAAGCACCTTCGGACGAGACCATGAGCGCGCCGACTGGGTGCTCCGGCGTGCACTCTCTGCCGAACAGTTTGCAGCGGTTCGGTGGCAACACGCCTTTGAGCACTTCGCCGCACTGGGCCGCTTTCGGGTCTGTAACGCGCACGCCCGGGACAGAAAAGCGCGCTTCTGCATCCCATGCGGCGAACTCGTCGCGAAGCCGTAAAGCCGATTGCGAGATGAAGCCTAACCCGCGCCACTCGAAGAATGGGCGCACCGCGAAGACTTCGGCCAGCGCGCGCAAAGCGGGGCGGTTCCCATCCCACGGGACGACGCGCGCGTACTGGTTCTCAACCTCGGCGCGCCCTTGGTTGAGCTGTTTGATGAGCATGAGGATGGATTGCAGCAGGTCCAGCGGCTCGAATCCCGAGATGACTACGGGCTTCCCGTACTCGCGCGCGATGAACTCGTAGGGGCGTGCGCCAATTACGGTCGAGACATGGCCGGGTCCGATGAACCCATCGATCCTCATATCGGGCGAATCGAGAATGGCGCGAATCGCCGGCAGGATCAACACGTGATTGCAGAAGACGCTGAAGTTGTCTACGTTCAACGAACGCGCGCGCAAAAGCGTGAGCGCCGTCGATGGGGCCGTCGTCTCGAACCCAACGGCGAAGAAGACGATCTGACGATCGGGATTCTCCATCGCCAATTTCAGCGCATCGAGCGGCGAATAGACCATGCGCACATCGGCCCCTTTGGCGCGCATCTCGAGCGGCGTCCCCCGTCTTCCGGGGACGCGCATGACGTCGCCGAAGGCTGTGAAGATGACTTCGGGACGTGCGGCGATGGCCAGCCCATCGTCCATGCGCCCCATCGGCAGCACGCAGACCGGACAGCCGGGACCGTGCACGAGTTCGATGTTTTCGGGCAACAGGCGCTGCAATCCGAAACGGTAGATGGAGAAGGTGTGACCGCCGCACACTTCCATGATGCGGTAGTGACGATCGCGCTCGATCAAGCGCGCGATCTCGTCCGCCGTCTTGCGTATCAACGCGGGATCGCGGAATTCATCGACGTACTTCATGATCTCTCCTCGTCGAGGCGCGCGATGGCGACGCCCGAATGGACCAGCAAGATGTCTCCGACGCGGGCCTCCGGAGTGAAATCGATCGCCACCAACGCGCGCTGGCCCGAACAATCTTCCACCAGCGCTTGATGCGCCTCGCGCAACGCGAGAACCGTCGCCAGCACGGCCTCGTCACGACAGGTGACGCAGCGTAGTGGAGTCGAATCGCTGCCGCCCAGCGACGCTCGATCGCTTGCCCCCTCGCTCGCGATTCGTTCTCGGGTCTCGCCCTTCATCGTGCGCCTCATTCACTGCGCTCCGCGGAGCGCGCTTGGCGGTCGTTTGTGCTTTCCGCGCGCTCGGCGAAGTCGTAACCGCTCACTTCCTCGAGAGCGACGCTTGCTTCGCCGAGCATTTCGAGCAAGCGCAACTGGTCCATCGCCTGTTCGCCGCTGATCTTGCTCATGGCAAAACCGACGTGGATCAGCACCCAATCGTCTGGTTTGACGCCATCTTCCCGCAACAAACCGATGTTGATCGTCCGTCGCACGCCTGAGACATCGACCACGGCGTATTGGCCCTCGTCGTCGAGCAGCCTGACTATTTGACCGGGGATCGCTAAACACATGCTCGAACTACGCTCCTCTCAAATCGAAATAGGTCGGGCGCACCGAACTTCGCCGACTGGCGACGCTGGAAAGAACGAGCGCAGCGCTCCGAGCCTAGGCCGAAAGGGCGGAACCGGCGCGCGCTTCGTTGCGACGCTCTTCAAGGTAACGCCAGCACTCGATCATCCCGGCTCCGGTCTTCGCCGAAACCTCGAAGATGAGCATGCCGGGACGAACGGCGCGAATGGTCTCCTTCGCCGCTTCGAGATCGAATTCAACCGCTGTCGCCAGATCGATCTTCGTCAACACGGTCACATCCGCCGTGTTGAAGATGGTCGGGTACTTGAGCGGTTTGTCTTCCCCTTCGGTCACAGACATCAACACGAAGCGCAGTTCTTCGCCGAGATCGTAGCTTGCGGGGCAGACGAGGTTGCCGACGTTCTCGATGAAGAGGAAATCGAGTTCTTCCAGTCTCCAATCCTCGAGCGCGCGTTCGATCATCGCCGCATCCAGATGGCACACCGTCCCGGTCGTGATCTGCCGCACGCGCGCGCCGCTACGACGCAGCCGTTGCGCGTCGTTTTCGGTCGCCAGATCGCCGACCAGCGCGGCCACGCTGTGCCGACGAGCGAAATCGTGAAGCGTGCGCTCGAGGAACGCGGTCTTGCCCGAGCCGGGACTGGAGACGAGGCTGACGACATACACGCCAGCGCGTCGGAACCACTCGCGCAACGCGCGCGCGAGCAGATCGTTCTGTTTCAAGAACTTCTGCCTGACTTCGACCAGACGCGGTCCGCTCATCATTCGACCTCCAGTGCGGCGATCTCCATCTCTCTGCCCTGTACGATCTCGTAGGTAGGATCGCCGCACACAGAGCAACGCAGATCCTGCAGCGAGATCGGCTCTCGATCCGTTTCGCAACGCGAGCAGTGGACCATGACGGGAACCTCCTCGATGATCAAGCGCGATTTGTCGAGCGGCGTCCCTTCACAAGCGAGATCGTATGAGAAAAGAAGCGCGTCCTTGACGACTCCCGCGAGCGGCCCGAGGCGTAAGTGCACGGCGTTGACTTTGACGCCGCGCCGCTCTGCTTCTTCGGCAGCCAGATCGACGATGCTTAAAGCGATGGACAGTTCATGCATGATCCAACCACGCTTCGAGTCCACCTTCGAACACGGGCGCGCCGCCTCATTCACCTCGCCGTGCGACGATGTCGAATGAAATGTGCACTTCGTCCTTGACCTTGAGCGCTCCACCCAGAGCGGTCACCGGCTTGATGCCGAACTCGGATTGCCGGAGCGAAAATTCACCGCTCGCACGCAACATTTTCTCATTGGCGAGCACGCGAGCTTGAATCTCGCACGGACGCACGACACCATGCAGCATGAGATCGCCGACGATGCGGGCGACGTAATGGCCCTCGAAGATCTTTTCGACCGTGATCTTGCGGCTTTCAAAGATTATTTCCGGATAGCGCTCGGTCTTGAGGACCTCCTCGCGCGCTCGCCGCTCGATCTCCGCGCGATCACGATCGTTGACTCCTTCGACGACTTCAAGCGAATCGGCCCGAACGCGCACGCAGAGCCAAGCTTTATCCGGGTGCACGGGATCGAAACGCGCCTCGCCCGCGAGATCGCGGGGGGTGAGCGTCGGGCTGTGGCCGAAAGCCGAAAGCAGCCCGGTGGCGAAAACGCGCACGGTGATGCGGCTCGTAGTCGCATCGAACAAATACGTCGCTTCACCTTTTTCGCGCCCGACGACTTCAGACATTTCGCGTCGACTCTCCCATAACCGAACATCGATCAAGCGCGGATGACCGCGGGCCGAGGCTCCACGTCGAAGCTCGCGCCCAGCGTTTCGACTCACATGGTGCTGATCTTCACGTAACGTTTGATGTCCGGATAGGTGACGATCAAGCCGGCGACGACGAGCGCCAAGGCCGCGCCACCGAGCAACTTCCAGATCATGTTTCCAGATTCTCGCTTCTCGCCCATCTTCATCTTCCTCCTTTCCCGCTTCGGCGATCTTCCATCTGTTCGTCTTCGTGTGCGCTTTCGCGGGCGAACTCCGCGATCAACTCCTCGATCATACTCACCGCCTCGTTCGCCGCCGCTTCCACCGCTGGGCTCAGCCCCATGCCGTCGAAGCAAGCCGGTTCGCATCCAACCAGCAGGATGCGCGCTGGTTTTTCGCCCATCGCGCTGGCGAGCGAGAGCGCTTTGACGGGATTCATCCCGTGAGTTTCGATGTTCACCTCGCCCAACTGGTCCAGATCGGGTTGGATCGTGTAAAGCGTGCCGGGCTCTTCGCCGCGCGGGACCGCATCGACGAGGATCACTGCATCGTTGCGCTCCATCAACGCATAGGCCAGATCGAAGCCGCGAATCCCGAAATCCACGACGCGCACGCCCGCAGGAAGTTCGCGTTGGACCAATCGGCGGACCACCTCGCAACCGAAACCATCGTCGCCGAGAAAGATGTTGCCGATGCCGGCGATCAAGATTCGCATTCCCCTCCCCCTGGCAGCGGAGCGCGAGGCTCCACCGGTTCGATCTCCTCCGGCGAGAAGAAGAAGCGGTGGCCCGGCTGTCGAAGCAGTCCTAGATCTCGCCCCGGATCATCGTCGATGACGACAGCGACCAACACTCGACCATCGTAGTCTTGTTCAATCGCTTCGATGGTGGCCGTTTTTCCGGCGAGCGCTAGATCGAAGATATCCGCGTTGCCCTGCGGCCACAGACGCACGCGATCGCCGGGCCGGACTGCGACGCCCCGCACGCATAGGCTGGCGAGCGGGGTCTTCGCTTCGATCAGTTCCCACTCCCATTCGTTCATCGTTTGTCCGTCGCTTCTTCGCCCTCGACGGGGCGCATTTCACGAATCGCCCCGTGCAACCGGAGCATCTGCCCCGCATGCAAGCTCTCGGTTCTTTCAAGCAGTGCGCGCGCTCGTTCATCCGCCGCGCGCGCCTCACGCTTCTCTTCATCGGTCAGCGTCAAGATGCGAAGCGAAAGTAGTTCGTCTATCTCCGTACCATCGAACAGATCCCCGGCGCTCTCCGGCGCAACTTGCGGATAGTCGTATAGAATGATCGGCGACGCGAGCATGAGATCGCGCGCGCCCGGCTCTCCGACGAGCACCGGCCAGACGCCCACGTTACGACAAGCGGCGACATGCGCGCGCAACTCTGCGGGCGGATCGAGGAGCGAGATGAACTCGCCGCCTCGCACTTCGAAAATGACGTGAGCTGAAGCGAGCGAACGAAGCAACGCTTCGTCGCGGCTCGCACCGGCGCCGTCGAAAGCGGTGCGGTTCTCGACGCGCACCGTCGCTTTGAAGACTCCGGCATCGAGCCGTTCGAGCGAGACTTCGACGCCGCCGCTGATCGCGTCTTGCCTTCGGATGAGCACGCCGACCGCTCTATCCGTCCGATCGCGGATGAACTCGATTCGACGGTTCGCCGGAAAGTTGAAGGACGCGGTGCGAGGCGCTCCGAGCAGTTCTCCCAGCGCACCGAGAACGAGGTGAACGCTTCTTTCGACTGCTTCCTGCCAGGTGTAAAAGGTCTGGCCATCGACTTCGAGCGCTTCCACTATCTCCCAACAATCCTCTCCGCGCTCGCCTATCTTGCCGACTTCACGCATCAGTGGATGCAAGAAGCGCACGACGATTCCCAGTTGCGTCCGCTCATCGCCGAGCAGCAGGCATTCAGCTTGCAGCGCGTGCGCATCCGTCCCCGATTGCATCGCGCAGTAGCTCGCCGGATAGAGCACGCCGAAGTTCCAGCGCTGCCGGTTCTTGAGCGCGGACGGGCGGTAAGGATACAGGATGTAACCTTCGTAAAGGATCGCTTTGACGATCGAATCGAGCATCTCGGTGTTCATCTCGCCATCCTTTTTAAAATCGGCTCCCGTCGAAAGAACCAGCCCGTCGCTTCAAGGCGATCAGTGAACCGCTTCGCCGTTGCCGTCTTCGGCGCGCGCCTCTTCCGTCACGAAGGATTCTCTCACCCCGTCCTCTTCTTCCGTTTGCGCAAGGAGCGATTCGATGGTTTGCTCCCAAGTCGCCAGTCCACGCCGGACCTGGTAGTGGCGCAAGCGATCGA
>CAKZOF010000117.1 GCA_937135995.1 uncultured Pyrinomonas sp. | reverse complement strand
ATCGCCTAAAATAGGCTCGGTGTGCAATCACAAGCGAGGCGACGGAGTGGAAGATGGCTGTACGTCCGAGTCGAACCTTCATCCTGCGCAAGCTGCATCAACTATCGGGCATCGTCCCGCTCGGCATCTTTTTGCTTGAACACTTCTACACCAACTCCAAGGCGATGCTCGGCAGCGAAGCCTTCAACCGAGCCGTGATCGATCTGCAGAGCATCCCGTACATTTTACTGATCGAGATCTTCGGCATCTTCATTCCGCTCATCTACCATGCCGTCTACGGTCTGGTGATCACGTGGGAGATGCGCCCCAACAACTTGCACTATCCGTACGCGCGTAACTGGTTCTATCTGATCCAACGCATCACTGGGATCATCCTCTTCTTCTTCATTGCGTTTCACGTGCTCAACTTCCGTTTCGGGATGATTCCGGGCTTTAACGACATGGCCGTCGCGCACCATCCCGACATGGCCTTCGACATCGTCGCGCGCGAGTTTCGGATGCCGTTGATCTTCGCCGTCTACGTCGTCGGCATCACGGCCACCGTGTGGCATCTGGCCAACGGCATCTGGCTCTTTCTAGTCGACTGGGGCGTGGTCATCGGACCGAGCGCGCAGCGCGCCGTCGGTTACGCTTGCATGGCGTTTGGCGCAGCGCTGCTTTTCGTCGGCCTCAACGCTGCAGTGGCGTTCATCCGTCCGGGAGGACTTTTGGGAGGTATTCTGTACTAGCATGGCCAAGAACGACATTCGAATCGCAGTGGTCGGTGGAGGTCTGGCCGGACTGTCGGCAGCGATGAAGATCGCCGAGGCCGGTCATCATGTGGATCTGTTTTCGGTCGTCGCCGTGCGTCGCTCCCACTCGGTCTGCGCGCAAGGCGGCATCAACGCCGCGGTCAACACCAAGGGCGAAGGCGACTCGCCGTGGAAGCACTTCGACGATACGGTCTACGGCGGCGACTTTCTCGCCGATCAACCGCCGGTCAAAGCGATGTGCGAGATGGCCCCGTCGATCATCTATCTTTTCGACCGGATGGGCGTGCCGTTTTCGCGCACCAAAGAGGGGCTGCTCGATTTTCGTCGCTTCGGCGGGACGCTCCACCATCGGACGGCTTTCGCTGGCGCTTCCACGGGGCAACAACTGCTCTACGCGCTCGATGAGCAGGTGCGCCGCTACGAAGCGTTGGGCCGCGTGACGAAGTACGAAGGGTGGGAGATGCTCTCGCTCGTGCTCGACAGCCACCAAGTCTGTCGCGGCATCGTCGCGATGGATCGGCAGACGCTCGAGGTTCGAGCTTTTCCCGCCGACGCCGTGATCATGGCGACGGGCGGTCCCGGCTTGATCTTCGGCAAATCGACCAACTCGCAGGTTTGCACGGGCAGCGCCGTCAGCGCCTGCTACCAGCAGGGCGCGCGCTACGCCAACGGTGAATTCATACAGGTTCATCCGACGGCCATTCCGGGCGAAGACAAGCTTCGGCTGATGTCCGAATCGGCGCGCGGCGAGGGCGGGCGCGTCTGGGTGCCGCGCAAGAAAGGCGACACGCGTCCGCCGCAGGAGATCCCCGAAAAGGAACGCTGGTATTTTCTCGAGGAGAAGTATCCGGCCTACGGCAATCTGGTCCCGCGCGACATCGCGACACGCGAGATCTTCATGGTCTGCTTGCAGGGCTACGGCGTCGGCGGTAAAAATCAAGTCTATCTCGACCTGACGCACATTCCCGAAGAGGTGCTCAACCGCAAGCTCGGGGCCATTCTCGAGATCTACGAGATGTTCGTCGGTGACGACCCGCGTCACGTCCCGATGCGCATCTTCCCCGGCGTCCACTACTCGATGGGCGGGCTATGGGTCGATTATAACCAGCGGACCAACATTCCGGGCCTGCTCGCCGCTGGCGAGTGCGACTTCTCGATTCACGGCGCGAACCGGCTCGGTGCCAACTCGCTCGTCTCGTGCGTCTACGGCGGCTTCGTCGCGGCTCCAGCGGCCATTGAGTACGCGAAGAACGTCGAACGCAACGGAGCCGATGGGTCCAAGATCTACGAGGATGAAGTCAAGCGACAGCAGGAGATCAACGAACGACTCATTCGCCAGACGGGCAACGAGAACCAGTACGCCATCCATGAAGAGATGGGCCGGTGGATGACCGAAAACGTCACCGTCATCCGCTACAACGACAGGCTCAAAGAGACGGACAACAAGCTGCTCGAACTGCTCGACCGCTATCAGCGCATCTCTCTGAACGATTCGAACATGTGGGCGACGCACGCGCTGCCGCACGCGCGCCAGCTTTACAACATGTTGCAGCTTGCGCGCGTGATCACGTTGGGTGCGCTCAACCGCAACGAATCGCGCGGCGCGCACTACAAACCCGAGTTCCCCGAACGCGACGACGAGAACTGGCTGAAGACCACCATCGCAGAATACTCGCCGGACGGGCCAAAGCTTTCCTACGAGCCGGTGGATACCTCGCTCATCCGGCCGGTAGCCCGCAAGTATGATTGACGATTGTCCGCGAGCCGCGCTGAACGCTGGCA
>CAKZOF010000116.1 GCA_937135995.1 uncultured Pyrinomonas sp. | reverse complement strand
TTGTTCCAACGGCCTTGACGCAGTTCGATGACGTTATCGGGGATGCGTCGGTCCAGCGCGAGGATCAAGCCGAAGGCGAGTTCGGCCACAGCGATCGAGTTTTTGCCCGGACAGTTCGAAACATAGATGCCGCGCTGCGACGCAGCGGCCACGTCGATCGTATTATAACCGGCGCCAGCACGCACCACCAGTTTGATCGGGCCAGCATCGAGCATCGGTTCGGTGACGCGCGTCGAACGAACGACGAGCACATCGGGTTCGATTCGCTCGATGGCGCTGATGAGCGCGTCATCTTTGAGGTCCGGTTCGTAGAAGACCTCGAAACCGGCCGCCTGCAATCGGTCGCGGCCGGATTGTTCGAACTTGTCGGCGATCAGTACCCGCATGTCTCTGTTCCTCCGCTTCCAATGTTTCGGACCGAATGAACTCGATGTCCGCGATCTACTGCGAAGCAGCCTTTGGAATTTGCAACCGGCAAAGCTGAAATTTCAAGTTTCGTCGGCCCGCGCCACCGCTTCCGTTCAGCGAAACCGGGCGCGCCGCCCGTCAAATGCAATGGATCAAGAGACCGTCCCTCAATTTCGGCTCGAACCAAGTCGATTTCGGAGGCATGATCCCGCCCGCATCCGAAACGCGCAACAGATCGTCCACGGTCGTCGGATAGAGCGAAAAAGCGACGGCCGCCTTGCCTTCGCGGACCAAGCGTTCCAACTCCGCCGTGCCACGCGCGCCGCCGACGAAATCGATCCGCTTGTCTGTGCGCACATCCTTGATGCCAAGAATGGGATCGAGCAGATTCTCCTGCAACAGACTCACGTCGAGATTGGCGACCGGATCAGAAGTCCGCGGTTTGAACTCATCCTTTAAAACCAGTCCGTACCACCGCCCGTCCAGAAACATGCGCCACTCGCCGCGCGCTGGCGGCGTCGGCGTCGCGTCCGTAGTGAGGTAAAACCGTCGCGCGACCTCGTTTAAGAACTCGCCCGGCGTCCGATGGCCGAGATCGCGCACGATGCGGTTGTAGGCGAGTATCTGCACCTGATCGGCCGGAAAGGCGACGGCGAGAAAACGGTTGTACTCCTCGTCGCCCGTGTGGTGCGGATTCTGTTCGCGCAACGCGGCGCGCGCGCGGCTGGCGCTGGCAGCGCGGTGGTGCCCATCGGCGATGTAGAGCGTCGGCACTTGACGAAAGGCTTCGATGATGGGGGCCGCCACCGGCGCGCGCCACACGGTGTGTTGCACATCGTCCGGGGCTGTAAAGTCATAGAGCGGCGCGCTGGCCATCGCATTATGAACCAATTCGTCCAATCTCTCATGCGGGCGGTAGACGAGAAAGACCGGCCCGGTCTGCGCTCGCAGCGCGAGGATATGGCGCGTGCGATCGTCCTCTTTGTCGCGCCGCGTCTTTTCGTGCTTGCGAATCAGATCGGCGTCGTACTCATCGACGCTGAAACAGGCAGCGATTCCGGTCTGCGTGTGGTGCCCCATGCGCAACCGGTAGATGTAAAGACTCGGCTCATCTTCGGTGACCAGCGGGCACACAGCGATCAATCGCTGGAAGTTCTCGCGCGCTTTTTCGTAAACCTCGTCGCTGTAGATGTCCACTTCGTCCGGCAGGTCTATCTCCGGGCGCGAAACGTGAAGGAAACTGAGCGGATTACCCGCGGCCAACGCCCGCGCTTCCGCTGTGTCAACGACGTCGTACGGGACGGCGGCGACTTGCGCAGCCCGTTCCGGCACTGGACGAAGGGCGCGAAAAGGATAAACGGCAACCACAGAACTCTTCCTTTCAAAACGCTTTTACGGCGAGCGGCGAAAAGTAAAGACTAATCATCTGCGCTGCTTTTTGCAAACGCGCTCCTCGACTTGCTCCGGTGGCGGCAGCGCAGCCGGTCGGCAGTCGGCGCGAGCTGAAGGCGACGCCAACCTTCGCCGTTCAAGCCCACGCCCTTCTCGGCACGCTTCCGCTCGCAAAGGAGCGTCTGAAAAAGACGCCACTTGTCGGCCCTGCTTTGCATTGCGCGTCAGCCATGCCGCGTCTTCGCTCACCTTTGCGTTCGGCACGCGCTTTGCCCGTAGACCGAACGTCGGAGATCAACCGACCACAGGAGGAAAGCGAACATGCAGACAAGGATCCGACGGCAAAGCTTCTTCGTCTTGGCGCTGGCGACCCTTGCGCTCGTCGGCACGACCAGCGCGCAAGATTATCGCGACACTGACCCACTGCCAACACCCTCGGCGCTACCACAAACGAGCGCAGAAGAGAATAATGACCGACCGGTGGCAGCGCGTTTGGCGTTGCGCCCCACGCGCACGACGGAGAACCGCGCGAGCGCGGCAGAAACGCTGCGCGCGGCACGACGCATTTACATCTTCCCCAACCAGCACGTTGACAAGAAGTATCTCGAGTACAAGCTCGCCAAGCAACCGGAATTCGCCGTTTGGGGACTTGCCATCACCCAAAACGAGCGAAATGCCGACCTAGTCATCGAGGTTCATCGCCGCGCCTTCAACTATATCTTCAGCCTCGTCGAACCGCGCTCCGGCACGATGCTGGTCAATGGCAAAGTCATGGCGAT
>CAKZOF010000115.1 GCA_937135995.1 uncultured Pyrinomonas sp. | reverse complement strand
CTCCACCACCAAGAGTGCGTTCAGTTTACCTAGCTGGCCGTCGCTAGCCTTATGTTGCGACGGGAACTACCCGCTGACGCGCACGACCTTCTCTTCGTCCGTATAGACCTTGATGCGCGTTCCCGGTTTGATCTTAGCATCCTTACCTTTTTTCAGCAGTCCCAGCGGGTCGAAGAGGACGGTGAGGGCTACGGTCGTTCCGGTTTTGTCATCGCCTGTTTTCCCGCGCGAGGCGCGAAGTCGCAGCTTCTGTCCATCGACGGTCGTCGTCGACTCGATGCGAATGCTCAGCTTGCCGCTTTTGCCCATGCGGCTGCTCTTCTCCGCGCCAGCAACGGAACCTTTGACGATGGTATCTTTAGGAATCACGACGTGACCGTTTACAACTACGGCCTCGGCGACCTTGAAAGTCAACGGGTCGCCTTCGACTGCTGTCTTGCTCGATTAGGTAGTCACGACCTCGAACTCAGTTCCTTCAGGAAGGGTGACGGTGGTTCCACCTGATTGTGGAAGGGCAAACGACACGGCAGCGATCAGTGCGTAACTCAACGTGATCGCGGCCAACTGCAACAAGGTTCGGTTCTTCCGCATTGTAAACTCCTCCCTTAGACGAGGTTTGATTTGAAATGATTGCCGGTGATCTTGAACCGCGTTGGCACCGGAAGATTCGGGCGCCATCGTCGTGAGAGTGCGATGGAACGCCCGAAAGGCCCGAGCTCGACGCAAAAAGGTGGGAACGGAGATCGGTCCGGAACAACCGCCCGTCTTCACACGGCTAGCTCGATCTCTTCATCCTCGACCAAATAGGGCGACGCTGCTTGTCCGCCGAGCCCACTCGCGCCGCCACAGCTGCCACAGCCGGTTGGCGCAGAGGGAGCTGTGTTGATCACAGGCAGCACGAGCGAATGCCGGGTCCGCTGTAGCGGCACAGGCTTGCCCTTAGCGTAGACCGGATGGCGCCCATGCTCTCTATACCATTCGGCCAGATTGGCCGTTTTGTGCATGTTCTCGATGATCTGCCGCCAACCAACGCCCGTGTTGTAGGCGCAGAAGGAGATTTCGCCTTCCTGCGTTCCGTATGGGATGACACACATCTCGGTGCGGCGAAAGTCGTATGTGAACAGATCTTGGAACCACATCCCTTCGACGCACAGGACGCGCCACACGTCATCAGGATCGTCGGGGCGGCGCGCCTTCATGCGGTCGTTGCGGTCGCTGTTTGAATTCGTCGAGCTTGGCCGGAACAGATTGATGATCTGCGAAATGGGGAATCCGGCGGGTGCGCGGCGGGCGTCGTAGTTGCGCAAGATGGTCATCGCAAGCTGCGCGGCGGTGAGTTTCCGCCCGCGCGCCGTATCGGTGATCACTGCGACGTCGCGCATGAACTGTTCGTAGTCGAAGAATTCAAAGAGCGGCGTCCACTCACCTGTGCGGCGGTTGACGACGATCAGCGTGAAGATGCCGCAATTCGGATGGCAGTTGCAACTGGACCAGCCCCACGGCGCATCCGCGCCCTGCAACATGTCCATCACGCTCGTGAAGGCCGAATAGGACGAGAGCGGGAACCAATCGCGCATCGGCTCCAACCTTCCGCCGAGCTGGCGCTTGAGATCGTGCGCCATGCAAGCGAGCGTATAACGATGGCGGCGACGATCTTCGTCGCTGATGTCTTCATCGCGCCCGGTAAAAGAGACCGGTTGAAAGGCAATGGTCTGAATTTTGTCAATGTTCTTGATGGCAAACTCGACGATCTGCCCGATGGCGTCGTTGTTGATCTGGTTGACGATGGTCGTCACGAGCGTGATCTTGACGCCGACGCTCGCCAGATTCTCGATCGCTTGCAGCTTGACGTCGAACAGATTGCCGACGCCGCGATGGCGATTCTTCTCTTCGGATACTCCATCGAACTGCAGATAGACGCCGTGCATGCCGGCCTCTTTGGCCGCGCGGCAGAAGTCGAGGTCTTGCGCGAAGCGGATGCCGTTGGTCGCTGCAAGTATGCGGTAAAAACCGATCTTCTTCGCGTACGCGACGGCTTCTAAAAAGTGCGGCGACAGCGTCGGCTCACCGCCCGAAAAGAGGATGATGATTTGGCGGCGTGGTTTGAAACTGACGGCGCGATCCAAGATGGCTTTGATGTCATCGAATGATGGTTCATGAACGTAACCGACCTGATTGGCGTCCATGAAGCACGGGTTGCACATCATGTTGCAGCGATTGGTCAGATCGACGGTCAAGACTGCGCCGCGCCCGAACTTGATCGTCGAAGAGCCGTGCCGATGGACGTGGGCGTCTTCGGCGGCGCGGAAGTCGCGCCCGAAAAAGAGCGACTCGATCCGGCGCAAGAAAGCAGCATCGGTCGAGAGTGTATCCGTGAACTCGCCGTGAACTGGGCAGGTTTTGCGAATGACGATGCGCCCGTCTTCTTCGACGAGCTGCGCCTTGATCTCGCCCGGATGCGCGTGCATCAAGGTTTCAAGCGAAAGCTCACCGCGAATGACTGCCTCGCGCACCTCTTTGACACAGGTCGGACAGAGCGAATCGGTCTCGCGCGGAAAACCGAGCGGCGGGCTGGTCCGCTCGTAAGATTTCAGGAGCGGGCCCGGCGCCCATTTGGGGCGCAGCGCTTCTCCTTCAGGCAAGCGCGTGTTGACCGCTTGAAAGACCTTCCACGCCGCGTTCGACAAGTTTGAGAGCAGCGCCGAACTGCGCACGCCGTTCAACCAGCCTTTCAGCGATTCATTACGCCGGAAATGGTCGCTAAACACTTCGTCGTTTCCTCCTGTGTCGAAGCCTGAAGCAAAGATCGAGCCGTCGGTTGCCTTGCATCGATCAACAGCGGGAAATAATAATGGCTTTCCAACTTCGAGGCAAGGGTCAAAAGGCTCGTCGAGGTCGTTTCGACTGATTCGTACCGAACGTGATGAGAATCCATCCGACAGCCATCATTAGCCCGCGCGCGGCAGTATCGTCCGACGCGACGGTCGGCCCTTATGCCGTCATCGAGGACGACGTCGTCATCGGGACTGGTTGCGAGATCGGGGCGCACGCCGTCATCAAGCGTTTCACGCAACTGGGCCAGCGCAATCGCGTCGGCGAACATGTCGTGCTGGGCGGTGAACCGCAGGACGTAAAATTCCGCGGCGAAGCAAGTCATCTCGTCATCGGCAACGACAACATCATTCGCGAGTTCGCGACCATCCATCGCGCTTGCGGCGCGGGCGAAGCGACGCGCATCGGTTCGCGCAACTTCATTATGATCGGCGTACACATCGCGCATAATTGTGCGATCGGTGATGACAACATCTTCGCCAACGGCGCGGCGCTCGCCGGGCACGTCGCGGTGGAAGATCACGTCTTCCTTTCGTCGAACGTCGGCGCGCACCAATTCGTCCGTTTCGGGCGGTACGCGATGGTCGGCGGAAAATCGAAGATCGTGCAGGACGTGTTGCCGTTCTTCACGACGGACGGGAATCCGGCGCGCGTGCGCGGAGTGAACATCACGGGGTTGCGGCGCGGTCGCTTCAGCACGGCTGAGCGGCTGAACCTGCAACGCGCCTTTCGGCTTCTGTTCCGCTCGCGATTGCCGCTCGAAACAGTGCTCGCCGAGTTGGAGCGGATGGATGATCCGAACATCGCGCATCTTGTCAGCTTCATCCGCTCGTCGAAGCGCGGATGGACGCGCGCCGCGCGCGAGGTGGAGACTTTATGAGATACAGGACTGTCGCAGAGTTGGCGGCATTGGTCGGTGGGCAAACCATCGGCGACGGCGATTTGTTGATCAACAGAGTCGCCGCGCTTGATGAAGCGGGCGAAGGTGCGATCGCCTTCGTCGAAGATGAGCGAGCGATGGAGCGCGCCAAAAAGAGCCACGCTTCCTGTTTGATCGTGCCGGAAGGCGTTGCGTGTCACACTCCGGCATGCATTGCAGTGAAGCATCCGAAGCTCGCTTTCGCGCGTATCGCCGCCATCATCCATCCGCGCGAGCAGCGCGCGCCCGGCATCTCTCCGACGGCCGTCGTCGCCGACGACGCCGTGGTCGCCGCGACTGCTTACGTTGGCCCATACGCACGCATCGGCGCTGGTTCTGTCGTCGGCGAGCGGACCGAGATCCACGACGGCACGTCGATCGGTGAAAGGGTGAAGATCGGCGATGATTGCGTCATCCACCCGAACGTCGTCATCTACGATGGCGTCACGATCGGGAACCGCGTCGTCCTCCATGCCGGCGTCGTCGTCGGCGCGGACGGCTTCGGTTATGTGCGCGCGGTAGACGGTTACTGCAAGTTCCCGCAGATCGGCACGGTCGTCATCGAAGATGATGTGGAGATCGGTGCCAACACCTGCATCGATCGCGGGGCGTTGGGTACGACGCGCATCGGTCGCGGGACCAAGATCGACAATCTGGTCCAGATCGCGCACAATGTGCAGATCGGCGCGCGCGTCGTCATCGCGGCGCAGACGGGCGTTTCAGGCAGTACCGTGATCGAGGATGATTGCGTCATCGGCGGTCAGGTCGGCATGGGCGATCACGCGCGCGTTCAGCGCGGTGCCGTCATCGGTTCGAAAGCTGGCATCTTGCCCGGCAAGATCGTTCGAGCGGGAGCGGTGGTGTGGGGCATTCCGGCGCGCCCGCTCGACGAGTACAAGCGACTGAACGCGCTCTGGGGACGCCTTCCAGAGATGCGCACCGAACTTGAAGAGCTTCGCCGGAGATTGCGCGAACTGGAAGAGCGGGCGCGGGACGTAACGCAAGAGTAGGTATCCGCCCATGATAGATGCGCCTCGATCCGCCACGCTCGACGCGCCACGCCCGCGCATTCGATCTTCCTGTGCGTGGCCGTCAGGGAGAAGACCTGCTGGCCCAAGTTGCTTCTTCACGATCTTCCTGCGTCTATTCGGCCGAGGTGCGTCGAGTGCACCGCTACGTCCGCCGCTCGTACGTCTCTGTTCGATGTTGCGCGAGCGAAGAGGAAGCCTCGAGCGCAGCTTGCGTCTGGTCATCAGATCGCCAGCGGCGCACGGCCTGGATGACGGCGTGCGCGGCGCGCGCGCTTGCGCCGCCAGCGCCGAGCTTCGTTTTGGCGGCTCGTAGTTCGGCGCGCATCGCGTGATTGCGCGAAGGGACGAGCAGCGCGAGGAGTTCACGGGCTAAGTTCTCCGGCGTGAATTCATCTTGAATCAACTCCGGCGCGATCCTTCTTTCAGCGATGAGGTTCACGAGTCCGACATCGTCGGTTCGGATGAGGCGTCCGAGCGTGTGCCAGTTGATCGAAGATTCACGGTAGACGACCACGAGCGGCGTTTCGAGCAGCATCGCTTCCAACGTCGCCGTGCCGCTGGCAACGGCGGCGGCGTCGGCTGCGGCCAGCGCGTCGTATGTTTCATCGTGCACGACGCGCAGGTTGTGCGGCGCGCGCGCGTGCGCGGCGAAAAGACGCGCGAGCTCATCATGAGTGCGTGAAGGTGCAAGCGCGACGACGAACTGCGCGCTTTCCGTGCCGCGTTCAACGATGCAGGCAGCGTCGAGCATGGGCGGCAAGATCCGCTGAAGTTCTTTGCGGCGACTGCCCGGAAGCAGCGCGATCAGCGGGCGTTCGGGATCGAGAGCGTGCGCCCGACAGAATTCGGCTCGCGTGCGGCTGGGACGTACCTCGCCGACCAGAGGATGGCCGACGAATTCGACGTGCGAGATGCCGCGTGCGGCGTACCACGCCGGTTCGAAGGGCAGAATGGAGAGCAGTAGATCTACGTCACGCGCGATGCAGCGTACGCGACCTTCGCGCCAAGCCCAAAGCTGCGGGCTGATGTAGTAGATGACGCGCACGCCATCGCGCCGCAACGCTCGCGCAAGGCGCAGGTTGAATTCCGGCCAATCGACGAGAATCGCCGCTTCCGGACGGCGGCGGCGCGCCGCTGCCTGCAGTTGCCGATACGTGCGCCAGAAGCGCGGCAGCGCGCGTGCCACCTCGAAAATGCCCATGATCGCCAGATCGCCATCCTCGACGGTCGATTCGACGCCGCTGGCACGCATTCGCGGCCCCGGGCGACCGAAGAGTTCGAAGTCTGCTTCGGGC